>JAEULF010000050.1 GCA_016793965.1 Alphaproteobacteria bacterium
CCCGAAAGCCCAAGGACCAAACCAGCACCCGGATGCGCGGTTCGATGCCCTCCAGCAATAAACCCAGCCAAAGCCAGGATCACCGCCGCAAGCACCGCCGCCCGCGCATCCCTTCCAAAGAACCACAATGTCAAAGAGCGACGGGAAAAACTCACCCTCCGCCCGCGGCGGTCACCCGCCGGGCACGCAGGACGCGGGGTATACGCGCGCCCTTTCGGCCTGTCAAACGCTTTCTTGCCAACTGGGTGACAATTCCGCGACCGGTGTGCGGACCCCGCCCGGACGCGATCTCCCGACCCGCGCAAATCTTGCGCATCGCGCAACGGCAGGGCAGATAGATCGCTTCACCGTTGCCCGCGGCCGAGCACGCGCACGGTGAGACGCTGCACGACGCGCAGAGCAGAATGGATCGCCGCGGAGCTTTGGCCCGACCAGAGCTTTGGCCCGACCAGGGATTTGGCCCGACGAGGGACAGCGAGGGAATGCGCAAACCGCTGGCCGTCATCGCTGGACTGGGTGCGCTGCTGGGCCTGCTCAGCGGTCAGCTGACCGCGCCCGCCACCGACCCGCCTTCGGACGCGCCGGTCGCACGGGCACCGCAGCCCTCGGGCAGCGACCCGGCGGCACCTGGAGCGCAACCTGGACCGGCGCCATCGGCGCCGGCGGAGATTGCATGGACGATCGTCGATGTCCCTCCCCCGAGCCAGCGCGCGAGGGAAGCTGCGGGCGATGCCTCCGCTCCGGCCGCGCAAGCAGCACCGGGGAGCGACCGTGCACCGGCATCGTCAGCTGATGCCGCGCCGCGGTCGCCTGCCGCAAGCGAGAGCGCCAAGACCGAGACTGCCAAGAGCGAGACTGCCAAGAGCGAGACTGCCAAGAGCGAGACTGCCAAGAGCGAGCACCGCGCTGACGACATCGCCGCACCTCAGCGCCCGCGCGCGGCAGTGCGCGACACCGTCCGGCAGGACGAGCGGAGCGAGCCCCGCGCAAGCGCGACTTCGCCCCCCGAGCGGGAGGGGTACCGGGCGTCGCTGCCGTCCGCCAAGGATCCTGCCGAGACGGGGCCGCCGCCTGCCTTCGAGTCCGCGACGCAGTACACGGTGACCGCTGCGCCCGGAGATACGTTGTCGGGCCTGCTCACCACCGCCGGCCTTGACCGCAACGCGGCGCAGCAAGCCGTCGCTGCGCTGCGACCGTTCTTCAACCCGCGCGACCTTCGCGCCGGCCAGGAAGTCATCATCCACTTCGGGCAGCTCTCGCCCGTTCCGACATCTTCCAAGCACGCCGACGACGAAGCTGCGATCGACCAGGAGGAGGGCGCGCAGGGTTCCGTCATGGACGCCATCACCGCGCTGCTCGGGGACTGGAGGGGCCGCAGCGCCGGCCGCAGGGACCCCGCCGGCCAGCCTGAGCGCATTGAGGGAAAGTCGGCGACCGATGCGCCGGCCCCCCTCGTCGAGGAGCCGAGCGCCGACGAACCTGCCGACGCGAGCGACGAGGACTCGCGCGACGGGCTGGCCGTGCTCGGCTTCACCTTGCGCGACGGCGAGACGCGGGAGATCCACGTCGTCCGGACGGACGACGGCTTCGCGGCGCAGGAGGGCAAGCGCAAGCTCGAGCGCCGGATCCTGCTGGCGGAGGGAACGATCCGCACGAGCTTCTATGTCGCGGCAACGGGCTCCGGCGTGCCGCCGAGCGTCGTCGCGAACGCGATCCGCGCGCTCAGCTTCGACGTCGACTTCCAGCGCGAGATCCAGGAGGGTAACCGCTACCAGTTCCTCTACGACGTCCTGGTGGACGCAGACAGCGGCGCGCTCGTCCGCGGCGGCGACCTGCTCTTCATCGGGATGGCGCTCGACAGCCGGGTGGTGCGCCTGTACCGGCACCGCCCGAGCGGCTTTCCAGCGGGATACTTCGACGCGCAGGGCAAGAGCGCCAAGCGCGCTCTGATGCGCACGCCGATCGACGGCGCCCGGCTGACGTCGGGCTACGGCATGCGGCGACATCCCGTGCTCGGCTTCAGCACGATGCACCGCGGCATAGATTTCGCAGCGCCGGTCGGCACGCCCGTCTATGCCGCAGGTGCGGGGCAGATCGAGAAGGCCGGCTGGTTCGCTGCCTATGGCCGGTACGTGCGGATCCTGCACGAAGGCCGGTTCGCGACGGCCTATGCCCATCTCCACCGGATCCCGGATCACATCCAAGAGGGACGGCGCGTCCGTCAAGGCGACGTGATCGGCTACGTGGGAGCCTCGGGCAGGGCGACCGGGCCGCATCTCCATTACGAGGTCCTGCGCGACGGCGTGCAGGTGAACCCGGCGCTGATGCGGATGCCGACGGTCGCCGAGCTCTCCGAGCAAGGTCTTGCCGCGTTCCACGCCGAGCGGGAGCGCATCGACGCGGCGCTGGAATCCGTGGCCGGGCCCACGCTCGTCAGCGGCCGCGCGGACGGCGACGGTCCCGCGCGCCGCGTCGTCATGGTGCGGGTCGGCGATCTCTGACGCCGGACGGCCGCGCCGCGCTGCGGCCTACCCCTCCGCGAGGGATGCCAAGCGAGCCGCCTGGTCCGCCGTCACGAGCGCGTCGATCAGCTCCCCGAGCGCTTCGCCCGCGACCACCTTGTCGAGCTTGTAGAGGGTGAGGTCGATGCGGTGATCGGTGACGCGGCCCTGGGGGAAGTTGTAGGTGCGAATGCGCTCCGACCGATCGCCCGAGCCGACCTGGCTCTTGCGGTCGGCCGCTCGCGCGGCGGCCAGAGACGCGCGCTGCGACTCGTAGAGGCGGGCGCGCAGGATCTTCATGGCCTTCGCCTTGTTCTTGTGTTGCGACTTCTCGTCCTGGCAGCTCACGACGATGCCGCTCGGCAGGTGCGTGATGCGCACCGCGCTGTCCGTCGTGTTGACGTGCTGGCCACCGGCGCCCTGCGAACGGTAGGTGTCGATCCGCAAGTCCTTGTCCTCGACCTTCACGTCGACCTCCTCGGCCTCAGCTAGGACGGCGACGGTCGCGGCGGACGTGTGGATCCGGCCGCTCGCTTCCGTGGCCGGGACGCGCTGGACGCGGTGGACGCCCGACTCGAACTTCAGCTGGGCGAAGACGCCGGCGCCCGAGACGCTGGCGATCGCCTCCTTGCATCCGCCGATGGGCGTGGCGCTCATCTCGAGCGTCTCGAAGCGCCAGCCGCGGCGGTCGGCAAAGCGCTGGTACATCCGGAACAGGTCCGCCGCGAAGAGAGCCGCCTCCTCGCCGCCTGTCCCCGCCCGCACCTCGAGGATCGCGCCCTTGGCGTCCGCGGCATCCTTCGGCAGGAGCATGAGGCGGAGCTCGCGCTCGAGCGGTGGTACTCGGGCCGCGACGGAGGCGCGCTCGGCCTCGGCGAGAGCGCGCATCTCCGGATCGGGCGACTCGCGCGCGAGGGCTTCCGCATCGGCCAGCTCGACGCGCGCGCGCTGCAGCGCTTGCCAGCCCTCGACGACAGGTCCGAGCTCAGCCAGCTCGCGCGAGAGCGACGCGAAGTCGCCGCGCGTCGCCACGTCCGGGCTCGAGAGAAGGTGACGCAGCTCATCGAAGCGCGAAGCCACGCGCGACAGCATCTCGTCGACAGAGGGGGAACCTTGGATCGACATGCCGGCCTCATCGTTCTCGCTGGGCGTCTCTCGCGTCGCCCTCCGCCGCCTGGGCATCGTCGAGCGGAAACAGCCTGCGCAGCGCCGCCACGAGCTGTTGCGCCTGCGCCTGGGAGAGCGTGCGGTCGCCGAGAGCGCTGAGCGGCGCGTGCAGCAGCCTGCCGACGAGGACGCGCGTCGCCTCCTCGGCGCCCGCGGCCCGGCCCAGATCCGCGAGCAGCCGCGCGCGGACTTCCTCGAAGTGGCGCTGCAACCTGGCAGCAGCGGCGTGCCCGGGCCGATCGCTGCGTCCCGCGAGGAACGACGTTGCCGCCTCGTCAACGATCCGCCAGGCCGCTCGCGCCGCCTCTTCCCGGTGCGCCCGTCCCTGCGTCACGACTCGGTCGAGATCGTCGAGGCCGGAGAGGAACGCGCCGTCCATGCTGGCGACCGCCGCATCGGCGTCGGGGGGCGCGGCCACGTCGAGCAGGAGGACCGGGCGCCGTCGGCGCAGCCGAAGCAGCGCCTCGACGAGAGGTGCCCTGACGATCACGCTGCCCGACCCGAGAGCGCACAGGATGACGTCCGCCGCCTGGAGCCCCGCCGCCAAGGACGCCTCGTCGAGGTCGACGGCCGCATGGTGGCATCCCAAGCGGCGCGCGACGGCCTCGGCCCTGCTCGCGACCGGATGGAGCACGGTCAGGCGCGGCGCTCCCGCCATGATGAAGCGCTCCGCGAGCACCTCGCCCATCTCGCCCGTGCCCAGCAGCGCCACCTGGATGCCGCGCGCGTCGCCGTGCAGGTCGCGCGCGACGCGCAGCGCCGAGGTCGCCAAGGTGACGGGCCGCTCGCCGATCGCCGTGTCGCTGCGCACGCGCTTGGCAGCGGCATAGGCGGACTGCATCAGGCTGTCGACGTCCGTGCCGGACATCCCAAGCTCCTCGGCCGCTCGGTGCGCCGCCTTGACCTGGCCGAGGACCTGGGCCTCGCCGATCACGACGCTCTCCAGCGACGAAGCGATCCCGAACAGATGGCGCACGGCCTCCCCGTCTACGAGGGCATGCGCATAGGGGCTGAGCGCGTCGGCGCGCATTCCGGCGGTTTCGGCGAGCGCCGCCAGGGCGACCTTCGCCGACGCCTCCGGGTCCGCGGCAGCGCCGACGATCTCGACTCGATCGCATGTCGATAGGACGATCGCCTGGTCGATGCCCGCAGCGCGAAGCCGCTGCCTGAGCCCGGGCAGGGACGAATCATGGACGGCAAGGTGCTCGCGGAGCGCCGTCGGCGCAGTGCGCGGCGTGCAGCCGGCGGCGAAGAAGCGGGAGCGGCTCTCGCGCGAGCTTGCCGCCCCGCCTCCGTCGGCATGTTCGCCCGCCGTCATTCTGGGTGCCGCCGTCAGCGGTGCGCGGCGAGGTGAGCCTCGATGCCGTCGAGCGGGATCTCGGACTGCGTCCCGTCGTCGAGGTCGCGCAGCGCCACCGCGCCGCGGGCGAGCTCGTCGTCGCCGAACACCAAGGCGAACCGCGCGCCGATCTTGTTGGCGCGCTTCATGCGCTTCTGCGCGTTGCCGCCGTAGCCGAGATCGCAGGCGTGGCCGGAGCGGCGCAAGCGCTCCGCCAGCTCGAGCGCCCTAGCTTCGGCCGTCGTCCCGATCGGAACGATCGCGACGGCCCGGCGCGGCCGCGGCGGCTCGGCGAGCAGCATCGCCAAGCGCTCGACCCCGGCGGCCCACCCCACGCCGGGCACCGGCGGTCCGCCCATCGCCGCAACGAGGCCGTCGTAGCGACCGCCGCCCATGACCGTGCCCTGCGCGCCGAGCATCTGCGTCGTGAACTCGAAGGCCGTGTGGCAGTAGTAGTCGAGCCCGCGCACCAGCCGCTCGTTCACGACGAACCGGATGCCCAGCGCGGTCAGGCCGGCCTGCACCGTGTCGCGGAACGACGCGGCGGCAGGCGTCAGGAACGCGGCGAAAGCGGGAGCGCCGGCGATCACGCGCCGGTCGCCCTCGTCCTTCGAGTCGAGGATGCGCAGCGGGTTGCGGTCGAGGCGCTGGCGGCTGTCCTCGGACAGGGCGGAGAGGTGCGACGTGAAGTAGGCGACCAGCGCTTCGCGGTATGCGCGCCGGCTGTCGGCGTCGCCCAGCGAGTTGATCTCGAGCGAGACGCGGTCGCCGATGCCCAGCGCGTCCAGGATCGCAGCGCCGCAAGCGATGACCTCGACGTCGCCGAGCGGCTTGTCGACGCCGAGCAGCTCGACGCCGATCTGGTGGAACTGGCGCAAGCGGCCCTTCTGCGGCCGCTCGTGCCTGAACATCGGCCCGTAATAGAAGAACTTGCACGGGAGGTCCTGCGCCATGCCCGCCGAGATGAGGGCGCGGCAGACGCCGGCCGTGTTCTCCGGCCGCAGCGTGATCGAGTCCCCGCTGCGGTCGGTGAAGGTGTACATCTCCTTCGACACGACGTCGGACGTCTCGCCGAGCGTCCGCTGGAAGACCTCCGTGAACTCGAAGATCGGCGTCGACATCGCGTGATAGCCGTAGCGCTCCGCGACTGCGCGCGCGGTCTCCGCGACGTGAAGGTGCGCGCGGAACTCGCCTGGCATCAGGTCATGCGTGCCGCGGACGGGCTGAAGGGCGGCCAACTGCGTTCTCCATTGTACGGCGTGCGCCGGGCCGAGCTGCGCGATTCGCCGCCGCCCCGCGCCGGCCTCGGACGTATCGCTATCGGTCGGTGGCGGGCGCTGCCGGCGCTCCAGCCGGCGGGCGCTGCGGCTGCGCGGCCGGTCGTGACGCCGGCGCCGCGCCTCCGGTCGAAGCGGCCGGCGCGGGCCCGCTCTTAGGTGCTGCCGCGGGCGGCGATGCTCCAGGCGCAGGCGGAGCCGCGGCAGGTGCGCCCGACGGATCCGCCCCGGCCGGAGTCGCCGGGCGCGGCGGTGGCGCGTAGGCCTGGCCGGTGAGCAGAAGCTGCGGGTCGAGCTTCACGTTGCTGCGGACAGAACCGGACGGCCCAATGTCCGGCGCCTGGCGCCCGTCGACGATCACCTGCAGCCCGCCGGCATTGCCGATGCGCATGCGCAGGTTCGGCGCGTTGGGAACGCGATAGACGTCGCCGACCTGAAGCTCGCGCGAGAAGACTCGCTTGCCGCTGTGGTCCAGCACCTCGAACCAAGTCTTGGCCCGAGCGCTGAGGAAGATCCGGGAATCGGCGTTCTCCTCGCCATAGATCACGGGCTCCCGCTCCGACGACACGACAGGCGGAGGAAGGGCAGCAACCTGCCCCGCGAGCGTTTGCGACAGGCCCTCCACGACCTTCGGATCCGCCGGGCCGCCGGGCTCCGACTCCGTGTTCTCAGCCTGTCCTGGCGCAGTCGGCGCTGTCGGCGCCGCCGCCTGCTGCGGCAGCACCGAGGGCCGCTGCGGAGGGGCCGGCGGCGTGAGCTGCACGATCGGGGAGACGTTTCCGGCGCTGGGCGTCCTGGTAGATGCGGCAGGCGCCTGAGGCGCACCGGGAGCAGGCCGCGAGCCCGGCAACTGCCCGCCGGGAACCTGGGCGACCGACGGACCGGCCGGCGCAGCGCCCGATCCGGCGGCGACCGGTGCCTGCGCGCCCTGCGAGGGCGCTGCAATCTGCTGCGGTCGATCGGAGGGCGCCGGCGCGCTGCCAGCAGGGTTGGTGGCCCCGACGGGCGCGGTCGCTGTTTGGGTCGGTGTCTCGGGGCCGCTCGCGGTCCTCTCGCTGAACGCGTAGTACCCGGCATAGACCAGGCCGAGAAGCAGGACCGATGCGATGATCACGCCGATCCCCGGAGCCCGCCCTTCCGATTGAGGCTCCGGGAAGTTCAAGTCCTGCCGAGCGCTCGGCGCATTCTCCTCGGCGCGGAACTGATCGAGCAGGGCCGTCGCGTCCAAGCCGAGATACTCGGCATAGGTCCGCACCCAGCCGACGATGTAGACCCGGCCCGGCAAGCGCGTGTAGTCGCCCCGCTCCAGGCCATCGAGGTAGGTCCAATTGATCCGAAGCGTGGTTGCGACGGCTTTGAGATCCTCGCCGTACTCCTCGCGCGTCCGGCGCAGGATCTCGCCGACGGTCCGGCGCGCCGTTCCCTCGGCGGGAGCCTGCGACGACGCTTCTCCTGCAGACGGGGGCACAGCCGCCAGCGCTGGCGCGGGCGGCTCCCGCGTAGACGGAAGGCTCTTGTTCGTGCTCTCGGTCATCACTGTCGTCGCTGCTGCGGCCCGGCGCCGGCTTCGCGATCCGAGCCAGACTAAGCTCAAGCAGGGGCCACACGCATTCGCCTGTGACCATGGGACCGGCCGGACGCCGCTCTCTGCTAGCAAATTCGCGGAGCGGAGGCCAGCACGCATCCATGCTGGGCAGCCTTTGCCTCAGAGGGGCAGCTGGTCGGCGGCCCAGACGACCGCGACGCCGACAGCCACGCTCGCGAACAGACCGGCGCCAAGGCGGGCGAGCGCGACAGTCACAATGGCTGCGCACCACCCAGCCGGGGGCCCGTTAACGACGATGGGGAGCGTCAGGGACACGAACATCGCGCCGGGAATATGGCCTAGCCAGGATTCCAGGAACGGCCCGGGTCGCAGGCGCTGCACGACGAGATAGCCGGCTGCCCTGCATCCATAGGTCGCTGCGGCCATGGAAAGGACCGCGGCAACGGCTCCGTCACCGTCGAGCATCGGACCACGCTCCGACCAGGCTGCCGGCCATGCCGCCGATGACGAGGTACCAGAGCCCCGGCAGAGCGCGGAACGCCAACCAAGCGGACAAGCCGGCCGCCGCCCACGGCAGCAGGTCCCGGTGACCGCGCCACATGGGCGCCAGCAGCGCCAAGAACACCCCGACGAACACGAATTCGAGGGCGCGCCCAGGAGCGAAATCGGCGAACGCCCCGATGATCGCGCCGGCGACCGTGGACGCCACCCAGGCAAGCCACAATGCGACGCCGGTGCCGAGGAAGAACCATGCATCCGCCCGTCCGGCACGCATCTCGGCGATGCTGACCGCCCAGTTCTCGTCGGCGGTGAAGAAAAGGATCGCATAGGCGCGCAAGGGGCCGAGCTGCGCCAGCCAAGGCTGAAGGGACGCCGTCATCATCGCGAAGCGCAGGTTGATCACGAGCGTCGTGAGCGCCAGGGCAAGGATCGGCAGGGGCTCTGCCCAGAGCTGGAGCGACATCATCTGTGCCGTCCCCGCGAAGACGGTGATGCTCATCAACGCCACGTCGACGACGGCGAGCCCCTTGCGCACGGCAAGCGCGCCGAACACGATGCCGAAAGCCGCGACGCCGGCGCAGATCGGCAAAATTCGGGCAAAGCCCCTGGCGAACCCGGATCCCCGCGTGTCCATCGGCACGACCCACGTGGCTGAACAGGAGGCCGAGTTACGACGATCCACTAGGGGCGGTCTTGAACGAAACTTGCCTGCTCGCCCGGCGATACCGGCCGGGCGGCACGCCCATGACACGCTTGAAGCAGCGTGTCAGGTGGCTCTGGTCCGCGAAGCCGCAGGCCACGGCCGCATCGGCGATCGCATGTCCCGCCTTCAACCGGCGCGCTGCCTCTTGGACCCGGAGATGCAGCTGGTAGGCGTGCGGCGTGAAGCCGGTCGCGCGCCTGAACGCCCGGATCACGTAGAGCGGCGACAGCCCGGACAAGTCGGCAAGGCGCCGGAGCGACGGCGGCGGCCCAGTCAGGTCTTCGAGCGCGTCGCGAATGCGCGCGACCGCTCCATGGTCATGCGGCGCGCGCGGTTCGGCGGGCCGCGGCCGCGCATGCCGCGTCAGCAGCGCCGCGAGGAGCATCAGGGCCTCGGATTCCGATTCCAGGCCGCACTGCGATGCCGAGATGACGCGATGAACCTCAAGGAACCGGCTGGCGAGCTCAGGATCCGCGACGACCGGCTCGGGAAAGGACGGCAGGCCGGAGCCATGCAGCGCATCCACCTCGCGCGCTGCTGCGACCATCGATTCCGGGCGCACGTAGCTCATCCGGTAGCTCCAGCCGGACTCCGCCGCCGCCGACCCGTCATGCACCTGGTCCGGATCGAGCGCCACGATCGAGCCGGCGGCTGCCAGCCGCTCGCTGCCCCGGTAGTAGAAGCGCTCCGCGCCCGCGGCGATCACGCCGATCGCATAGCCCTCGTGCACGTGGCGGGCGTAGCTATGGGTGCGGAACGTGGCGCTCAGCAGGTCGACCCCGCCGAGCACGGGAGCGACGGTGAACACCGCGCTCTCGCCTGATCCCGGCCGCGCCCCGCTCACAACTCGACCCCGCGGTCGACAGCGAAGTTCCGCAACCGCTCGCGCAGCGACCGGTCAGGAAGATCGAGCAGCGAGGCGAGGTAGGGCTCGACTGCCGTCAGGTCGAGGCTCCTCACCATGGCCTTCACCGGCAGGACGGCGGACGGGGTCATCGACAGCGTGCGCACGCCGATGCCGACGAGTGCCATGGCCTCCAGCGGGTGGGACGCCATCTCGCCGCACACGCTCACGGCGCGTCCCGCGGCCTCGCAATGCCGGACGACCCGTCGCAGGAAGGACAGGAAGGGCGGCGACAGCGTGTCGAAGCGGTTGGCGACGTGCGGGTTGCCGCGGTCGGCGGCGAAAAGGAACTGGCTGAGATCGTTGCTCCCGATCGCCAAGAAGTCGCACCGGCTGATGAGCGCCGGGAGCTGGAAAGCGAGCGACGGCACTTCGAGCATCGCGCCGACGCGCAACGGGCACGGCAGCGGCCTGCCGAGGCGCGCCTCGCGATCGAGCTCACGCTGCATGATGGAGCGCGCCGCGTCGAACTCCGCGACCTCGGCCACCATGGGGAGGAGAATAGTCAGCGGGCCGCCGTCCGCAGCCTCGATCAAGGCGCGCATCTGCTGGCGCATCAAGGCGGGGCGATCGAGCGCCACGCGCAGGGCCCGCCATCCGAGAGCCGGGTTCTCCTCCTGCATGTCCGCCCAATAGGGCAAGCGCTTGTCGCCGCCGGCGTCGAGCAGCCGGAAGACGACCGGCCGCGCTCCCGCTTTCGCGAGGATGCGCCTGTAGAGGTTCGTCTGGGCCGCGACGCTCGGGAAGCTGGAGCGCACCATGAAGTGGATCTCGGTGCGGTAGAGGCCGATGCCGTCTGCGGCGGTCTCGTCGAGATGGTCGAGGTCGACGAGCAGCCCGGCGTTGATCTGGAGGGAGATCGCCGTACCGTCCCGCGTCTTGGCGGGCAGGCCGCGCAGCGACGACAGCGTCTCGCTGCGCGCCGCCCGTGCGCGCAGGCTGTCCTCGACTTGGGCAATCGTGCGCTGCGCCGGGCGCAGGAAAACTTGCGCGTTCTCGGCGTCGACGACGATCGGGTCGTCAGGCTCGGCCTGCGACAGCACGCCGGCGACGCGGCCCACGACAGGGATGTCCAGTGCGCGCGCGATGATCGCGACATGCGCCGTCGGCGAGCCCTCTTCCAGGACAAGCGCTTTCAGGCGTGACCGATCGTAGTCGAGCAGCTCCGCCGGACCCATGGTGCGGGCAATGACCACCGCATCCTTGGGAAGCTGCTGCGCGAGACGGCCCTGGGCGGAGCCGGGAGCGGTGAGGTAGCGAAGCAGGCGATCGGCGAGATCCTCGATGTCCGCAAGGCGCTCGCGCAGGTAGGGATCGCGCACCTGCTCCATCCGCAGGCGGCTGTCGATGCGCACGCGCTCCACCGCGGCCTCGGCCGTCAAGCCGCTCCTGATCGCCTCGTCGATCCGGCGCAGCCAGCCCTGGTCGGCGGCGAACATCCGGTAGGTCTCGAGCACGTCCCTGTGCTCGCCGCCCGCGGCGAGCTCCGTCGCCGCGAACATCGCGTCCAGGTCGGCCTGCATCGCGGTCACCGCTGCGGAGAGCCGGTCCTGCTCGGCGCCTGGGTCCTCCGCCACCACCGTGCGCACGGCCGACGAGCGCCTGTGCAGGACGACCGTGCCGACGGCGACGCCAGGGTTGAAGCGCACGCCCTCCAGTCGCGCCGGCAGCAGCGCTCCAGTCGCCTGCCGGAGGTCGTCGGGACTCACAAGTTCGCCGGAGGCGGCCAGCTCGGCGACCACCATGGCGATCGTCTCCAGCGCCTCGATCTCCTCGTCGTGGTACTGGCGCTGCGCCTTGTTCTGGACGACGAGGACGCCTAGGACGCGCTCGCCGCGCAGCAGCGGCACGCCCATGAGCGCCGAGTAGGCCTCCTCGCCCGTTTCCGGACGGTACGCGAAGTTCGGATGGGCCCGGGCATCGGCGAGAGCAAGAGGGCGCCGTCGTGCCGCGATCTCGCCGACCAGGCCTTCGCCGACGCGCAGCCGCGTGACGTGCACGGCGGCAGCCTTCAGGCCCTCGGTCGCGAAGAGCTCGAGGATCTCGCCGGGCCGCATGATGTAGCAGGAGCAGACCTCGGCGACCATTTCCGCCGCGATGGTCCGCACGATCCTGTCGAGCCGCGCCTGGGCGGTGCCGCTCCCGGCCATGATGTCGCGAAGCTGGCGGAGGAGGCGGCGGGACCCTGCGGGCGCTGGCGCGGCGGTCCCGGCCTTCGCGGTCACAGCGCCGTGGCCTCCCGGAAAGCTCGGCTCGCGACGATCATCGGGCGGCCTCGCCGACGCCGCCGGAGCGAAACTTCACCGCGCCAGCCGCGTCATCGGCGCGCGGATCGAAGTCGGCAAAATCCTTGGCCCGGTTCACCAGCGCGTCGATTGCCTGGTCGACGAGCTCCTGGAGGATCTCGCGCGTCGGCGCCTCGCGCGAGACGAGCCCGACGCTTTGCCCGGCCATGAGCGAGCCGTCCTCCACGTCGCCCTCGAGCACCGCGCGCCGCAAAGCGCCGGCCCAGTAGTGCTCGATCTCGAGCTGCGCCGACTTCTGGTCCACCTTGCCGCCATTGAAGCGGTCGATGACGTCGCGCTGCTTCTCGAGGAAGCCCTGCGTGCCGCGGTTCGCCAGCGCGCGCACCGGGATCACCGGGAATCGCGGATCAAGCTGGACCGACGGGATCGCATCGCGCGCGTTGGCCTTGAGGAAGGCCTTCTTGAAGGAGGCGTGCGCTATGGACTCGGTCGCGCAGACGAATCGAGACCCGAGCTGGCACCCTGCGGCGCCCATCTCGAGATAGGCCAGGACAGCCTCGCCGCGCCCGATGCCGCCGGCGACGAAGACCGGGACGTCACGCAGCTCCGGCAGGATCTCCTGCGCGAGCACGCTGGTCGAGACGGGCCCGATGTGCCCGCCGGCCTCCATCCCCTCGACCACGATCGCGTCGGCGCCGAGCTTCACGAGGCGACGCGCGATCACCAGCGCCGGAGCGAAGCACATGACCTTGGCCCCGCCCTCCTTGGCGCGCGCGATCGCGCTGGACGGCGGCAGGCCGCCCGCGAGGACGACGTGGCTCACGCGCTCGGCAATGCAGGTCTCGACGAGGCGGTCGAGCTTCGGGTGCAGCGTGATCAGGTTGACGCCGAACGGCTTGCCGGTCAGCGCCCGCGTCGCGCGGATCTCCTCGGCGAGGCGCTCCGGCTCCATGGAGCCGGACGCGAGCACGCCGAAGCCGCCCGCATTGGAGATGGCGGCGACGAGGTTGCGCTCCGACACCCACGTCATCGCGCCGCCCATGATCGCCAGGTCGGTGCCCAGGAACGCGCGCCCGCGCCGCCAAAGGTGGTCGAGCCAGCGCCTGGCGCCCACTCGCGTCTCTGGATAGCGCAGCGCGAACACTTGCGTCATCGCCATCCCTCCTGAAGCGCACGCCGCAACCGGCGCCTACTTGCCGTCGAGCCCATAGGCCGTGTGCAGCGCGCGCACGGCGAGCTCCGTGTACTCCTCGGCGATCAGCACGGAGATCTTGATCTCCGACGTGCTGATCGCCTGGATGTTGATCGAGCGGTCGGCCAGGGCGGAGAACATGCGCTGCGCCACGCCGGCGTGGCTGCGCATGCCAACGCCGATGACCGAGACCTTCGAGACGTTCTTGTCGGCTTTCAGGTCCTTGAACGTCAGCTTGTCGCGCCGGCCGGTGATGACGTGCACCGCTCGGTCGAGATCCGCCTTTCCGACCGTGAAGGTGATGTCCGTTGAGGTGCCGTCGACCGAGACGTTCTGGACGATCATGTCAACGTTGATCGACGATTCGGCCAGCGGCCCGAAGATGGCCGCCGCCACCCCGGGCCTGTCCGCGACGCCGGTCAGCGTGATCTTGGCCTCGTCGCGGCTGTAGGCGATGCCGCTCACGATCGACTTCTCCACGATCTCGTCCTCATCGCAAACAAGCGTGCCTGGCCCGTCCTCGAAGCTCGAGAGCACGCGCAAGCGCACGCGGTGGTTCATGGCCATCTCGACCGAGCGGGTCTGCAGCACCTTGGCGCCGAGCGAGGCCAGCTCCAGCATCTCCTCGTAGGTGATCTTATCGAGCTTCCGTGCCTTGGCAACGATGCGCGGATCGGTCGTGTAGACACCGTCGACGTCCGTGTAGATGTCGCAGCGACTGGCCTTCAGGGCGGCAGCCAGCGCGACCGCGGACGTGTCGGACCCGCCTCGGCCGAGGGTCGTGATCCGCTCCCCCTCGGCCACGCCCTGGAACCCGGCGACGACCGCAACCTCGCCGCGCTTGAAGCCCGCCTCGATGCGCTCGGCCAGGATCGACTCGATGCGCGCTTTGCCGTGCACAGCGTTCGACCGGATCGGGACCTGCCACCCCAGCCAGGAGCGCGCCTCGACCCCGATCGCCTGGAGTCCGACGGCGAGGAGGCCGGACGTGACCTGCTCGCCGGAAGCGACCACCACGTCGTACTCGCGCGGGTCATGCAGCTTGGAAAGCTGATTGGTCCAGTCCACGAGCTGGTTCGTGACCCCGGCCATGGCCGAGACCACCACCGCCACCTCGTTGCCGGCGCCGACCTCGGCCTTGACCCTCTGCGCCACGTTGCGGATCCGGTCGATGTCCTTGACCGAGGTGCCGCCGAACTTCATCACGATGCGCGCCATGGCTCGTCCAGCCAATGATTTCCCGTCCGGCGCATGGCTCGGCGCGCCGGATCGACGCCGCAGTCCGAGGACATGCGGCAGGGACCTTATGCCGCAGGAAGATTGCGAGCGCCGGCCAGTTGCCCAGCAGCGCGCGGTATCCATACTCTGTTGCGTTGCAGCGTGGCAAGGGCGCCTCAGGTCCCGGCCCCCAGATGCGGCGAGGATTTCATGACAGCCCTGGCGTCATCACACCGGCATCCCGAAGGCGCGCCGAACGGGAGCGTCGACCCGGCGGAGATCGCCAAGTTCTCAGCGATGGCCGACGCCTGGTGGGACCCGACCGGGAAGTTCAAGCCGCTCCACAAGCTGAACCCGACGCGGCTCGCCTACATCGTCGAGCGGGTGACGTCGCATTTCGGCCGCGACCCGCGCGCCAACCGTTCGCTCGACGGCTTGCGGATCCTCGACATCGGCTGCGGCGGCGGCTTGATCAGCGAGCCCATGGCCCGACTCGGCGCCAAGGTGACGGGGATCGATGCGAGCGAGCGGAACATCGCTGTCGCCTCGCTGCACGCGGCGCGGTCGGGGCTGCAGATCGAGTACCGAGCCGCGACGGCGGAAGCGCTGGCCGAGGCAGGGGAGCAGTTCGACCTCGTGCTCAATCTGGAGGTCGTGGAGCACGTCGCGGACGTCGATTCCTACATGGCCGCATGCTGCACGTTGGTGCGACCGGGCGGCATGACGGTCGTCGCGACGCTGAACCGCACCGTCCGCTCGCTTCTCCTCGCCAAGATCGGCGCCGAGTACGTCCTGCGCTGGCTGCCGCGCGGAACCCATGATTGGCGCCGCTTCCTGCGTCCGTCCGAGCTTGCCGCGACGATCCGGCCGCATGGCCTGCTCGTGCGCGAGATTGCCGGCCTTTCCTACGATCCGTTCGGCGACCGCTTCTCGATCGGACGGGATGCCGCGGTCAACTACATGATGATGGCGGTCCGGCCGTGACGCGCACCTAGCTTCAATCGAAGACGATTGCGTCGTCGATGCGATCCAGGACGTCCTGGCAATAGGCTTTGTAGGCTCGCAGCAATCCCGGATGCGCGCTGCCGTCGATGTGGCGAGCGGCGAAGCGGACGAGATCGAGCAGGCGCGCGGCCTCGGCGAACATCGCGGCATGCGCCTGCGCGGCCCGATCCCCCATCTCCTCCGGGACGTAGGCGATCACGTTGCCGACGGAATCCGTCACGGCAATCGTCTTCGTCCGGCGCGGACTCGTCGGCCGGGAGCGGCGGCGAATCGACTGCGAGCGCTGTCCCGGCGAGGTGGCACGATCCAGATCCAAGGCAACCATGGCTGTCTCCTTGGCATCTATGTGGAATTAACCATAATTTGCGTCAAGTCTTCGGTATCAGGTTACGACAATGTGAGTAGACCGTAAGTTGGTTCAAATCTTTCAGGCTGCGGCCGGCGCAGGTCACTTTCGGAATGGCGGAATCCCGGGCTCTCCGAGCAAATGGCCCGCAAGTAGTCCGAATTATTCTTTCAGAACAATTATCTAGGCCGAGACTGAACGCGCCATTCCATGCGCCCTCATCGGCGTTGACGCAGGTCGAGCGATAGACCCTGACATGTGCATAACGCAGGAGTTGCAGTCGGACGCCAACCTCCCGTGACGGGAAAGTTAAGCATCGTCCAGCGGCACCCACGGCAAGCGATCGACCTCGACGCCCTCTTTCTCCAGCAGCGCCCGCTCTTCAGGCGTCGAGCTGCCGAAGATGTTCCGTTCGGGTGCTTCCCCGCGGTGGATCTTCAGGGCGGCGTCGGCGAACTTGTCGCCCACAGGCTCGCAGGTCGCCTCGACGAAGCGCCGCATCGCGCGGAGGAACTCCTTCGGGCTCTGGGCTTCGGCCATTCGGGCCATCATGGCCTGCGGCTCGACCGTCGGGACGGCAGCGGCCGCGTCGACAGGCGCCGCGGGGACGTCAGTCCTGGAGCCGCCGATGCGCGGCGCCATCACCGCCTTCTCGACCTTCTTCGCGCCGCAGGACGGGCACGTCACGACCCCGCGCCGTGCCTGGGAATCGAAGCTGTCGCTCGACTTGAACCAACCCTCGAACTCATGGCCCTTGGCGCAGCGCAATGCGTACTTGATCATGTCCCGCGACCGCCACTCGTCACGCCGCTCGGGGGCGCCCCGGGACGGCTTCGACTGCAAGCAGATCACATATGTCGCCCTATGCTCAGGTGCAATGACAGTCCACCCGGCGCGGACGGACAAGCCGCGATCCCCTCGCGATGGGTCGCGCGCTTCGCTCCCCTGGTCCCGGCCGATCGCTCCGTGCTCGACCTCGCTTGCGGCAGTGGCCGTCACTCCCGGTTGCTGCTCGACCTCGGATTGCGCGTCCTGGCCGTCGATCGCGATGCGCGCCCTGTGCGGACGTCGCTTGGCGGACGTCCGGGCCTTGTGGTCCTGGAATGCGACTTGGAATCGGCCCCCCCGTTCGAGGCCGGCGGCCCCCTGGAAGGCCGGCAGTTCGGCGGGATCGTCGTCACCAACTATCTGCATCGGCCGCTGTGGCAGGGTCTCATCGCTGCGGTGGCGCCAGGCGGGGTGCTCATCTACGAGACCTTCGCTGCAGGCAACGAGCGGTTTGGCCGCCCCAGCAATCCGGCGTTCCTGCTGCGCCCGGGCGAACTGCTGGAGGCCGTCAGCGGCCGCCTGGAGGTCGTGGCCTACGAGAACGGCATCGTTGACGTCCCGAAGCCTGCCGCGATCCAGCGCATCTGCGCACGCCGGCCGGTCGATGCTGTGCCGTGCCGCCTGCCCTAGCTCGAGGACATGGCGCCGAGGTCAGCGCCCACGGCAGCCTGCGCCGTAGCGAAGCCGTCGCGCCGCAGCAGCTCCGCTAGATCGCGCGAGATCGCGCGAACCACGCCGGGACCGCCGTAGATCATGCCCGTGTAAAGCTGGACGAGCGACGCGCCCGCGCGGATCTTGGCATAGGCATCGGAACCTGAAGCGACGCCGCCGACGCCGATCAGCGGCACCTTGCCCCGCGTCAGCTCGGCAAATCGCCGCAAGAGGGCCGTGGACGGCGCGAGCAAGGGCCGCCCGGACAACCCGCCGGTCTCGTCCCTGTGCCGGCTGCGCAGCCCCTGGGGACGCGCAACCGTGGTGTTGCTGACGATCAATCCGTCCATGCAGCCTTCCGAGGCGAGAGCGGCGATGTCCGCGACATCCGCGTCCGCGAGATCGGGCGCTACTTTCACCAGGAGCGGCGGCAGCCGGCGTGCCGTGCCGGCGTCGCGCGGGCCATCGGCGAAGGCTCGGTCGCATGCATCTCGCGTACGCATCACCAGTGCGCGCAGCTGCTCCTTCGACTGCAACGCGCGCAGGCCCGGGGTGTTGGGCGATGAGACATTGACGACGAGGTAGTCCGCCAGGGGTGCCAGGCGGACGGCGCAAAGCGCGAAGTCGGCGCCTGCGTCTTCGGTCTCCTTGTTCTTGCCGATGTTGATGCCGAGGACGCCCGGACGTGCGCCGCGCGCCGTCCGCCAGCTGACAACGCGCGCAGCCGCGGCCGCGGCGCCCTCGCCGTTGAAGCCCAGCCGATTGATGACGGCACGGTCCTCGGCCAGGCGGAAGATGCGCGGCCGCGGATTGCCCGGCTGCGGTCGCGGCGTGACCGTGCCGATCTCCACAAAGCCGAAACCCAAGCCAAGCAAGCCGTCGATCGCTTCGGCGTTCTTGTCATACCCCGCCGCCATGCCGATCGGGCTCGGAAAGTCGATGCCGAGAACGCGCGTGGCCAGGATCGCGTCCGGAACCGGCGCCGTTCCCCCGAGCCCGCGCGAGAGCACGGCGATCGAGAGCCGGTGCGCAGCCTCCGGCGGGAGCAGGCGCAGCCCGGCAGCTGCGAGATCGCGGAGTGCCTGGAGCATGCTCGCCCTATGCGGAGTAGGTCGGCCAGCTTGCCGGCTCGGCCAGCGAGGGCAGGACATGGCGGCCGGTCGGGCCGATCGGGATCCGCGCGACGCCGAGCACGGAGCTCGGTCGCAGGGAGCCGTAGAGGTGCGGGAACAGCGCGCCGCCCCGCGACGGCTCCCAGCGCAGAGTCGCGCCGAGGCTGTCGGGATCGACGGCCACGAGGACGAGGCCATCCTGGCCGGAGCGGTGCTTCGCGAGGCTGGCAGCGACCTGGCGCACGTCGGAGAAGTGGATGAACCCGTCCGCGACGTCCTGGCTCGACCCGGCATAGGCATCGCGAGCCAATGCGGCGACCCACTCGGACTCGCGACAGGCATGGAAGATGGGATCGCCGGGCATCGGCAGGGCTCCAAGCGCAAGACGTGCGCTATCTCGCAGCCAAGCCGCGGTTTTGCAAGGCGGCGACCGGGGTCGAAATGCGGTCGCGCGCAATCATGTGACCATTGACACAGGTCAAAAGATAAGGATGATGCGCGAACTCACGCGGCTCAAGTCTAGGGGGGAGACGCGCGCCGGCCTCACAAGGCGTCCGGCGACACGTCTGAAATGCCGAAAAGGCAGTGCAAAGGCGGGCGCACGCTCAGACGACCCGCCAGCGCAGATGACGCTCACGAGGGCAGCGCCGCTCAGGCAGCTGCCCTCTTTGTTTTTCCGCCCCTCGGCACCCTGCGACCGTCAACGCCCGCTGACGTGACGCGCGCACAAGATCGACGCTAAGGTCGCGGCGGGCAAGTCCAGGAGCGAGCGATGGATCCCCTGCACTACATCGCCGGGCGCTGGGTGTCCGGCAACCCGCCGATCGTCGGCCCGATGAGCCACGCGATCTGGATGGCGTCCTGCGTCTTCGACGGAGCGCGCATATTCGAGGGCACGCAGCCCGACATGGACCGGCACTGCGCGCGCGTCGTCGCGTCCGCAGGCAAGATGGGTCTCGAGCCCAAGATCGACGCGGCGACGATCGCAGGCCTGGTGCGCGAGGGCGCGAAGCGATTCTCGCTCGACGTCGCCCTCTACGTCCGGCCGATGTTCTACGCCGACACCGGGTTCGTCAGTCCCGATCCCGCGAGCACGCAGTTCGTTCTGACACTCTTCCCCGCACCCATGCCGTCGGCCGACGGCATGGCCGTCTGCAGGGCGACCGTGCGCCGGCCTGCGGCCGACATGGCGCCGACCGACGCGAAGGCCGCGTGCCTCTATCCCAACGCTGCGCGGGGCCTGCGCGACGCGGCCGCGCGCGGGTTCCAGAACGCTGTGGTGCTCGACGGCATCGGCAACGTCGCCGAGCTGCTGACGGCCAACCTGTTCCTGGTCAAGGGCGGCGTCGCCATCACCCCGATCGCGAACGGCACCTTCCTCGCCGGCATCACGCGCCGGCGCGTCATGCAGCTCCTGAAGGACGCGGGCGTCCCGATGGAGGAGCGCGTCGTCTCCTGGGACGAGGTGCTCGCCGCGGATGAGCTCCTGGCGGTCGGCAACTACGGCAAGGTGCAGCCGATCACGCGGATCGAGGACCGCCACCTGCAGCCCGGACCGGTCTTCCGCAAGGCCCGCGCGCTCTACTGGGAGTTCGCGCACGCGTCCAAGCCGTAGCGGTCCGGCGCAGCCAGCGTGCCTCAGGCTGCCTCGCGCTTGCTGTCGGCGCGCAGCCAGACGAGCCAATAGACGGCGGCAACGAGAACACCGCCGCCGACCATGTTGCCGAGCGTGACCGGGACGATGTTGGCCAATGCCGCGGCCACGCTCACCGTCTCTTGGCCGGCGATCCAGCCGGCCGGCAGCAGGTAGAGATTGGCGATCGAGTGCTCGAAGCCCAGGGCGACGAACGCCGCGATCGGCAGCGGGATGGCGAGCAGCTTGTCGGCAACCGAGCGCGCCGCGAAGCAGAGCCACAGCGCCAGGCAGACGAGCACGTTGCAGAGCACGCCGCGCGCGAAGGCCTCGAACGGGCCGATGGCCAACTTGGCCACGGCGATCGATCGCGCCGTCGCGGCCGCCGGGCCGGCGGGGTCGAGCAGGCCCGACGCCGCCATCAGCGCGGCAGTGCCCAAGGCGCCGACGACATTGCCGGCGAAGACCACGGCCCAGTTGCGCAGGATCTGCCCGGTCGTCACCTTGCGCGACGCCCAGGCCATCACGATCAGGTTGTTGCCCGTGAACAGCTCGGCCCCGCCGACCACGACGAGCGCCAGCCCCAGCGAGAAGGCGAGGCCGCCCAGGAGCCTGGTCGGCCCCCAGCCGAGGGTGCTGCCTGTCTGGACGACGGTCGACAGCATCCCGCCGAAGGCGATGAACGCGCCGGCCAGGATCGCGAGGACGAGCATCCGCAGCAGGGGCATGCCGGCCTTGGCGACGCCCACCTCGGCGACGAGCGCCGCCATCCGCGCCGGCGGCAAGGCATCGAAAGGACTCGGCGCTGCGATCTGGCTCTCCCGGTGAACCGTTGCCCCTGCCTTGCCCCGATCAACGGTCACGATGCGCCTCCTGGTCCCTGCAGCTTGGTCGACCGAGCCGGCAGCTCGCCTCGCGCCTGAATCGCCGCCGGCGCCGCGCCGCGCGCCGACTCAGTCGAGGCTCACGACCAGCGAGGCTGCGTCCGGCATGAAAGGCATGTCGGTCGGACCGACGTCGCGCCCCAACTGCGTGAGCAGGGTCGTCAGCTGGCCGCGGTGATGGGTCTGGTGGTTGAACATGTGGGCGACGAGCATCCATGCGGGAAACGTCCGCTCGCGACCGTCGATCGTGCTGCGATAGGTGAAGGGAGCGGCGAGCCACGCCGGCGATACGCTCTGCGACCAGGCAGAGATCTCCCTGTCCAGGCTCTCGCGCGCGGCCCGGAGCGCGGCGAATTCGGCATGGATGATCGCGCCTGCCTGCACGGCGCGCGGAGCGCCGTCCTTGAAGCGCCCGAACCAGGCGAGATCGCCGTAGAGCAGGTGATTGAGCGTGCCGATCACCGAGCGGAAGAAGGCGCCCCGATCGGCGTGCAGCTCGGCCGCGGAGAGGCTCGCGCACGCGTCGTAGACCTTGCCGTTCATCCACCCATTGTAGCCGGCCATCAGGCGCACATAGGCGCGACTGACCGGACCTGCCGCAGCGGACGCGTCCATGGTTCCCCCTCGCTCCTAGGCGGCGGACGCCAGCTCGCCGGCCAGCGCCTTCTTGATCAAGGCCGCCGTCTCCGCTCGCCCATAGAGCGCCGCGAAGGAGCCGAAACGCGGGCCCTGGCTCTGCCCGAGCAGCACCTCGTAGAGCGCGCGGAACCAGTCCTTCAGGTCGGCGAAGGGGTGCCGTTTGCCGATGGCGTAGACCTCGTCCTGGATCTTGCCCGCTTCGTCAGGCAGGTCCGGCAGCGCGGCCGCCAGATCTTCGAGGGCCTTGCGCTCGACATCGGTGGGCGCCCTGAAGGTCTTCGCCGGCTTCACGAAGTCGTGGAAGTACGCGACGGCATAGCCGGCCAGCTCGTCGAGCTTCGGGTGCGTCGCCGCCGTGACGCCGGGCGCATAGCGGCTCAAGAAGCCCCAAAGCATGCCCTTGTCGCCCGCGTTGCAGGCCGAAGCGAGGTTCAGGAGCATGCCGAAGCTGATCGGCGTCCCGGCGAGCTCCAGCGGCGCCGGCGGAGCGCCGCCATGGATGTGCCATGCCGGGTTCTCGAGCCGCAGCAGCGCGGGATCGGCCGGCACCTTGCCGCCGTCCGGCTTTGCCTCCGCATCGGCCTTGGCGCTCGGCTTGCCGATCGCCGCAAAGCGGTCCAGGAAGGACAGGTACTCGTCGACGGCGCGCGGGATGACGTCGAAGTACAGCCGCTTCGCCCGCTTCGGCTGCTGGAACATGTAGAGCGCGAGGCTCTCCGGCGGGGCATAGCGCAGCCATTCCTCGATCGTCAGGCCGTTGCCCTTCGACTTCGAGATCTTCTGGCCCTTCTCGTCCAGGAACAGCTCGTAGTTGAAGCCCTCGGGCGGGCGGGCGCCCAGGATCTTCGCGATCTTCGAGGACAGCTCGACGGACGGGATGAGGTCCTTGCCCGCCATCTCGTAGTCGACGTCGAGCGCCACCCAACGCATCGCCCAATCGACCTTCCATTGCAGCTTGCAGCGGCCGCCGGTGACGGGCGTCTCGACCTTCTTGCCGTCCTCGTCCTCGAAGACGATCGTCCCCGCCTTCACGTCGCGCTCGATCACCGGCACCTGCAGGACGCGGCCCGTCGCCGCGCTCACGGGGAGGAACGGGCTGTACGTGCGCTGGCGCTCCTCGCCGAGCGTCGGCAGCATGACCTCCATGATCGCGTCGTAATGGGCGAGCACCTTGAGCAAGGTCGCATCGAGCCGGCCGCTCCTGTACTCCTCGGTGGCGCTCTTGAACTCGTAGCGGAAGCCGAAGCGGTCGAGGAAGTCGCGCAGCATCGCGTTGTTGTGGTGCCCGAAGCTCTCGAACTTGCCGAAGGGGTCGGGCACCTGCGTCAGCGGCTTGCCCAGGTGCTTCGTCACCATCTCCTTGTTCGGGATGTTGTCGGGAACCTTGCGCAGGCCGTCCATGTCGTCGGAGAAGGCGAAGAGCCGCGTCGGCAGGTCCGACATCTGCTCGAAGGCGTGGCGCACCATGGACGTCCGCGCGACCTCGCCGAAGGTGCCGATGTGCGGCAGGCCCGACGGACCGTATCCGGTCTCCAGCAGCACGTAGCCCTTGGCCGGCGGCGCCGCCTTGAAGCGCTCGACGAGCTTGCGCGCCTCCTCGAACGGCCAAGCCTTCGCCTGGAGCGCCATGGAGCGAAGGTGGGGGTCGCGGGCGGCGTTGGTCATCGGCGTTCACTCGGGTATCGGACGTGGTCGCGTCAGCCGGCGGCGGCACGGCGGGAGCGCGAAGCTAGGCGCGGAGCCTGCGAGGGTCAATCGCATGCGCGGGCAATCGCAGGCATCGCGCAACCACTGTTGCCGCTAGAATGCCATATTGGCGCGTCACGGTCCGCGCCGTTGAGGAGTGCCTTCCATGCGACGTGCCCCCCTGTTGGTTGCCGTCCTCCTGCTCGCCGCCTGCGCGAGGCCAGAGGCAGGGCGCAACGAGCGTCAGCTGGGCGCGGCCGGCGCCGTGCTCGGGGCGGTCGTCGGCGCGCAACTCGGCGATGGCAAGGGACGTACCGCGACCGCCGCCGCCGGCGCGGTCGTCGGGCACACCGTCGGCGCGACGGTCGGGGAGAGCCGGGACGACCGGGTTGCCGTGAAAGAAGCGGAGAGCTGGGCCGGCGCGCGCGAGGGCCGCGTCACCATGCCGGGCAACGCTCCCTCCGACGGCGGCAGCCTGGGCAGCCGGCGCACGCAGGATCTCGGCGCCCAGGGCCAGGGGCCGCGCTGAGCGAACCGCACCACGACGATCGTCGTCGACGGCAAGCCTCGCGACGCGGTCGTGCTGATGTGCGAAGGGGCAGACGGACGCTGGTACCGGCCGCGCT
>JAEULF010000063.1 GCA_016793965.1 Alphaproteobacteria bacterium
CTTCGCCGTGACGAGCTCGCCGTTCAGACGGAGGCCGCCATGGCGGAGCTGGACCGGCTCTGCCCTCGCTGCCGGCGCGATCAAGAGCAGCAGGACGAGGCTTGCGGCGATCGTTCGCATGACGTTTCTCGGTGCGGCTGGAGGTGGGGGCGGTCGGCTGTCATATTGGCAGGGAGAGGCGCGCCGACGCGAGTCCCGCGTCCGGCGGCGGCCCGCTCCGGGAGGCGCTGCGGCCCATGCGAGCAGGGACAGGTCAGGCGAGGGCGGCGCGCGTTGCAGCGGCGATCGTGATTCTTTGCGCCGTAGCACAGTCCGCGACTGCTGCCGAGCTCGTCATGTTCCTGAGCAAGGGATGCCCATGGTGTGCCCAGTGGGAAGCCGAGGTCGGCCAGATCTATCCGCGGACGGGCGAGGCCGAGTCCTATCCTCTGCGCCGCGTCGATCTCGCGCGGCCGACGCCGGGCGATGCCGCGCTGGCAAGGAC
This sequence comes from Alphaproteobacteria bacterium, assembly GCA_016793965.1. Classification (GTDB taxonomy): domain Bacteria; phylum Pseudomonadota; class Alphaproteobacteria; order JAEULF01; family JAEULF01; genus JAEULF01. The sequence continues at coordinate 485 of JAEULF010000063.1, forward strand.
GGTGCGCTTCACTCCGACCTTCGTGCTCACGGCGTGCGGCAAGGAGGTCGGTCGCATCACGGGCTATCCGGGCGAGGCGCATTTCTGGGGCCTGCTGGGCGAGGCCATCAAGCGGCGGCAGGACGGCAGCGATGACGGGTCGGGCGTCCGCTGCTAGCCCACCCGGCGCTGCGCGGCGCGCCTGGAGCGCAGCGCTCGCCCTTGCCTTTGTGCTTGCTGCCGACGCCGCCGCGGCGGCGCGCAGGCCGGAAGAGCCCGTGCGCATCGGCGTCCTGGCGCAGCGCGGCATGGAGGAAGCGCTGCGCGCCTGGGTGCCGACGGCTCGGCATCTGGGCGAGCGCATCCCGTCGCGCAGCTTCGCGGTGGTGCCGCTTGCGCAGTCCGAGCTTTCCGACGCGGCGCGCAGCGGGCAGGTCGACTTCGTGATCACCAACGCGGCGCACCTGGCGGCGCTCGGCGTCGAGGCCGGTGCCCGGCCCATCGCCACGCTGCGGGCGAGCGACGACCACGAGTACGGCAGCCTGTTCGGCGCCGTCGTCTTTGCGCGCAGCGAGCGCACCGACCTGGCGACCTTCGCGGACTTGCGCGGCAAGCGCTTCGCCGCGGCGTCGCGCGATTCCTTCGGCGGCTTCCACCTGGCCTGGCGCGAGCTTGCGCGCGCGGGGATCGATCCGGACACGGACTTCGCGCGGCTCGGCTTCCTCGGGCTGCCGCAGGATGAGGTCGTCTACGCCGTGATCGCAGGCGAGTACGACGCAGGGACGGTGCGGGCCGGGCTGCTGGAGCAGCTTGCCGCCGAGGAGAAGATTGACCTAGCCGAGATCCGGGTTGTCGCGCCCCGCGACCCGCCGCGCTTCCCCTATCGGCTCAGCACGCCGCTCTATCCGGAATGGGCGATCGCGGCCCTGCGGACGACGCCGGGAGCGCTGTCGGCCGAGGTCATGCTGGCGCTCCTTGCCATGCCGCGGCACGGGCCGGCGGCCCAGTCCGGCGGCTATCGCGGCTGGACCGTGCCGCTCGACTACGAGCCGGTGCGCGAGCTGCTCAGCGCTCTCCGCCTCGGTCCCTACGCACCCGTGACTCTCGACGACCTCTGGCACGTGGCGCGGCGGCGAGCCGACTGGCTGATCTGGGGCGGCCTCGCGCTGGCCGTCGTCCTTGGCCATGCGGTCTGGGTCGAGGCGCTGGTCCGCCGGCGCACGCGCGAGCTCGTCGCGGCAAACGAGGCTCTGCGGCGCGAGATGGCGGAGCGGCGCGACGCGGAAGATGCGGCGCGACGGCACCACGAGGCGTTGACCCATGTCTCGCGCGTCAGCCTGATGGGCGAGATGGCGACCACGATCGCGCACGAGCTGAACCAGCCCCTCGCGGCCGTGACGAGCTACGTGCAAGGCTGCCTGCGGCACCTTGCTCACGGCGCGCAGGGCGGGGCGCTGCGAGAGGGGCTCGAGCAGGCTGCCCGGCAGTCGCAGCGCGCCGCCGGCATCCTGGAGAGCATCCGCGGCTTCGTGCGCAAGGCTCCGCGCCGCGTCGAGCGCGTCGATGTCAACGCGGCATGCGTCGCCGTGCGCGACCTCATGGCGGCGGAGCTGCGCGAGCGCAGCGTCGCGCTCGACCTTGCCCTGGAGCAAGCGATGCCGCAGGTCCTGGCGAGCCGGATCGAGATCGAGCAGATCCTCGTCAATCTCGTGCGCAACGCTGCCGAGGCGATCGGCGAGGCCGGAGCGAGCGGCGGGCGGATCGCGATCGCGACGCGCGTCCTGCCCGGCGCCGTCGAGATCACGGTCTCCGACAACGGTCCCGGCATTGCGGCGGGGAAGGAAGAGGAGGTCTTCCGGACGTTCTTCACGACAAAGGCGGACGGGCTCGGGCTCGGGTTGGCGATCTGCCAGTCGATCGCGGAGGCGCATGGCGGCTCCATCCGCCTCGAGCGCGGAGCCGAGGGCGGCGCCGCGTTCTCGCTGCGCCTGCCCTCCGTCGCGGCGAGCGACGCCGGCTTGCTGGTCGCGGCCCAGTGATCGCGGTTGTCGACGACGACGAAGCCGTGCGCGAGGCCATGTGCTTCCTCCTGCGCGCCGCCGGCCATCGGGCGGCCGGCTTCGCATCGGCGCAAGCGTTCCTGGACGACGCGCGCCGCGACGCGGTCGAGTGCGTCGTTGCCGACATCCGCATGCCCGGCATGAGCGGCATGGAGCTGCTTGCTCGTCTCGCAGGCGAGCTGCCGGGCCTGCCGGTGATCCTGGTCACCGGCCACGGCGACGTCCCGCTCGCGGTCCGCGCCATGAAAGCGGGAGCCGTCGACTTCCTCGGCAAGCCCGTGCAGGACGCCGAGCTCCTGGCTGCGCTCGACGTTGCGATGAAGCGCCGCGTTGCCGAGCGCGCGGTCGCCGAGCGGGCGCGGAGCGCGCGCGCGCGACTTGCTCGCCTGACGGCGCGCGAGCGCGAGGTGCTCGACGCGATCGTTGCCGGCGCGCCGAACAAGCGCATCGCGCACGCGCTGGGCATCAGCGAGAAGACCGTGGAAGCGCACCGGGCGCGCGTGATGGAGAAGATGGAGGCGACGTCGCTTGCCGGTCTGGTGCGCGACGCGCTCCATGCCGGCGTCTCTGCCGCAGCCACGTAGGGAATCCCCGAATGGCAAGTCGGCGCGATCTGGTCCAGCGTGGCTCCGGGTCGAGAGCTTGACCCCAAAGAGCCGACGTCCGACAAGGACAGTCGGAAAGGGCGATAGGGACGGAGCGCTGCCTGACTGTCGGCAAGTCTGCCAGATCTACGGGCACGAATGCGCCGGGAGCACGCTGCGAACCGTCCTCATGCGCCGCAGGAGGGGGACGCGCGATGCTGAGACTTCTGGAAAGAATCGGTCGGGGCACGGCGACGGCCGTCGCCGCGCTGGGCGCGCTTCTCGCCTTGGGCGCTGCCGAGACGGGCGCCCAGGGCAAGCCGCCGGCGCCGCTGCATCTCGAGGGCTCCGCAGCCCCGATGCCTTGGGCGCGCTACAAGGGCTGGAACAAGGCGACCTGGGACACCTACAACACGCTTGCGCAGCGCGATCTCACGAAGCCGGCTGGCAAGGAGATCGAGATCAAAGGCTCGATCGACGGCGACGCCAAGAAGGGCAAGGACCTCTCGTTCTCGCGGGCGCGCGGCGGCGGCTGCCTCTCCTGCCACGTGATGGGGCCGGAGACGCTGGAGCTGCCGGGCAACGTCGGTCCCGACCTGTCTGAGATCGGCAAGCAGGGCCGCACCGACCAATGGCTCTACAACTACGTCTACGACCCGCGCGTCTACAACGCGGAGTCGTCGATGCCGCCCTGGGGCGCGCACGGGCTCTACACCGAGGCGGAGATCCGCGACATCGTCGCGTTCCTCAAGTCGCTGGCGACGCCCGCGACCTACAAGAACGCCCTGGACGATCCGACGAAGCGGCCGCTCCCGGTGGAGGACCGCGACGGGCTCGATCCCTTCGTGAACCCGGCGGCGGAGCGGATCGATCCCGGCGAGAAGCTCTTCGCGGCGGTCGGGCGCGCGGGCAAGGCCTGCGCGACATGCCATGGCGACGCGAAGAAGACCTTCGCGGAGTGGGCCAACACGATGCCGCGCTGGGAGCCGCGCCTGAAGCGCATGCTCGGCGTCGAGGAGTTCGTCTACCGGCATGCCAGGGCGACGACGGGCGAGTCCTACCTGATGCAGAGCGCGGAGAACACCGACCTGTCCGTCTTCCTGCGGTTCGTGGTGCACGGCAAGGCGACGAGAGTCGACACCACGAGCGCCGAGGCGAAGGCTTCGCTCGAGCGCGCTAGGGTGCTGTCCACGGTGAAGGTCGGCCAGCTCAACTTCGCCTGCGTCGATTGCCACACGCCGGAGAAGGGCGCGCTGAAATGGATCCGCGGCCAATATCTCGGCGAGCCGAAGGGCCAGATCACGCATTTCCCGAACTGGCGCACGAGCCGCAACGAGGTCTGGGACATCCGCAAGCGACTGCAGTGGTGCAACGTGCAGGTGCGCGCGAACGAGCTGCCGCCCGACGCGCCGGAGTACGCGGACCTGGAATTCTACCTCACCGTGGCGAGCCAGGGCATGCCTTGGGAGGCGCCGAACATCCGGCACTGAGCGAAGCTTGCCGGAGATGGCTTGGGACAATCCTGATCTGAAGGGAACGAAGACGATGAGCGAGACGAGGATGCCGGCGCTGAGCCGCCGGCGGGTGATCGTGACGGCGGCGCAGCTCGGCGCGGCGTCGGTCGCGTCGGCCTTCCTCGCGCGCCATGCGGCGGCGACGCCGGAGAGCGCGAAGGAGTGGCTCGGCAAGCTCGCCAAGGGCGAGGCGAAGGCAGGCAAGGTCTCGATCAAGGCGCCGGAGATCGCCGAGAACGGCAACAACGTGCCGGTCACCGTCGCGGTCGAGAGCCCGATGACGGCCGCCGACTACGTCAAGGCCGTGCACGTCGTTGCGGACGGCAACCCGAACCCCGGCGTCGCGAGCTTCTTCCTGACGCCTGCATGCGGCAAGGCCGAGGTCCAGACGCGCATCCGCATGGCCACGACGCAGAACATCGTGGCGGTGGCCGAGATGGGCGACGGCTCGCTCTGGACGGCGACGCGCCAGGTGAAGGTCACGATCGGCGGCTGCGGCGGCTGAGCCCGCGCCCCGACACACGCAGGAACCGAGGAGACAAGGCCATGGCCGCAGACGTGAAGCCGCGCATCAAGGCGCCGGCGACCGCCAAGAAGGGCGAGACGTTCGAGATCAAGACGCTGGTCACGCACGAGATGGAATCGGGCCAGCGCAAGGACGCCGACGGCAAGACGATCCCGCGCAAGATCATCAATGCCTTCCATTGCAAGCTGAACGGCCGCGAGGTGTTCAGCGCGAAGATCGAGCCCGCGGTGGCGGCGAACCCGTACCTCTCTTTCTTCGTGCGCGCGGAGGAGAGCGGAACCTACGAGTTCACCTGGGTCGACGACGACGGCAGCCTCTACAAGGCCGAGCACAAGATCGCGGTGAGCTGAGCGGCGGCGCGAGGCACGCGCCCAGTCGCTTCCCTCGTGCCGACCTCATCCTGAGAAGCGCCCGCGTGGGCGCGGCTCGCAGGGCGTCAAGCGGCGGTGCCTCCCGTCGCAAGGAGGAGCCATGGCCACGATCACCCGCCGCGAGATGCTGCAGGTCACGGCAGCAGCGGCTGCGCTCGGCGTTGCCGGGGGGGGCGGGGGTACGCTGGGGCGCGCCGCGGCGCAGCAGCGCCTGACGCAAGACGAGCTGCTCAGGTTCGACGCGCTCGGCCAGGTGACGCTGCTGCACTTCACGGACATCCATGCGCAGCTCCTGCCGCTGCACTTCCGCGAGCCGTCGGTCAATGTCGGCGTCGGCGAGGCCATGGGGCTCCCGCCGCACCTGGTCGGCAAGCGGCTGCTCGACGCGTTCAGGATCGCGCCGGGCTCGGCCGAGGCGCATGCGCTGGTCTCCACCGACTTCGCGGCCCTGGCCAGGAGCTACGGACGCATCGGCGGGCTCGACCGCATGGCGACGGCGGTCAAGGCGATCCGCGCGGAGCGCCCTGGCAAGGTGCTGCTGCTCGACGGCGGAGACACGTGGCAGGGCTCCTACACCGCGCTGCAGACCCAGGGCGAGGACATGGTGCGCGCCATGCACGCGCTGGGCGTCGAGGCGATGACCGCGCATTGGGAGTTCACCTACGGCCAGGACCGGGTCAAGGCGCTGAAGGACAGCCTCAAGTTCCCGTTCCTCTGCGGCAACGTGAAGGACGCGACCTGGGGCGACCCGGTGTTCGACGGCGAGACCGTCATCGAGCGCGGCGGCGTCTCGATCGGCTTGATCGGCCAGGCCTTCCCCTACACGCCGATCGCCAACCCGCGCTGGATGATGCCGGACTGGTCGTTCGGCATCGAGGAGGAGAAGCTGCAGGGCCGCGTCGATGCGTTGCGCGCCAGGAACGTCGATCTGATCGTGCTCCTGAGCCACAACGGCTTCGACGTCGACCGCAAGCTCGCCGGCCGCGTCAAGGGCATCGACGTCATCCTGACCGGGCACACCCATGACGCGATCCCGGCCCCGGTGATCGTCGGCAGCACGCTGCTCGTGGCGCCCGGCAGCCACGGCAAGTTCCTCGCCCGCCTAGACTTGGACGTGAAGGGCAGGAAGGTCGTCGGCCACCGCTTCAAGCTGATCCCGCTCTTCGCCGACGCGATCGCTCCGGACCCGGAGATGGCGGCGCTGATCCGCGACATCCGGGCGCCGCACGAGGCGCTGCTGAAGAAGGAGCTCGGCCGCACCGAATCGCTGCTCTACCGCCGCGGCAACGTCAACGGCAGCTTCGACGACTTGATCTGCCAGGCTCTGCTCGCCGAGCGCGACGCCGAGATCGCGCTGTCGCCTGGCTTCCGCTGGGGCGCCACGCTGCTGCCCGGCGAGCCGATCACGGTCGAGGACGTCTACAACCAGACGGCCATCACCTATCCCAAGGTCTATCGCACGCCGATGACCGGCGCCTACCTGAAGGAGGTGCTGGAGGACGTCGCGGACAACTTGTTCAACCCGGATCCCTACTACCAGCAGGGCGGCGACATGGTGCGCGTCGGCGGCCTCGCCTACACGATCGACGTCGCCAAGCCGGCCGGCAGCCGCATCTCCGACATGCGGTTCGTCAAGTCCGGCCAGCCGATCGATGCGGCGAAGAGCTACGTCGTCGCCGGCTGGGCCTCCGTCAACGAGGGCACGGAGGGGCCGCCGGTCTGGGAGCTGGTGAGCCGGCATGTCGAGCGCGAGAGGATGGTGCGCGTCGCCGAGAACCGGGCGGTGAAGCTCGTCGGCGCCGACGCACAAGGCATCGAAGGATGAGCAAGCGACAGGCTTCGGAGGGAACGGCATGAACGAGGATCGCAGCGAGGTGGCGCGCAGGGTCGCGGCAATGGAGCGCCTCCGTCCGAGCCGCCGTGGCTTCATGAAGGTCGCCGCTGCGGGCGGCGCCGTCGCGGCTTTCGGCGGACCGGACATCAAGCGCGCCCTGGCAGCCGGCGAGAACCTGCCCCCCAACGTGCCGGAGTGGATGAAGACGCTGGGACCGGGCGTCACCGCGAGCCCCTATGGCGCGCCGTCGAAGTACGAGAAGGAGGTCGTGCGCCGGAACGTCGGCTGGCTCACGGCATCGGAGGAATCCTCGATCAACTTCACGCCGATCCACATGCTCGAGGGCATCATCACGCCGTCCGGCCTGTGCTTCGAGCGCCACCACGGCGGCGTGCCGGAGATCGATCCGGCGCAGCACCGGCTCGTGATCCACGGCATGGTCGCCCGGCCGCTGATCTTCACGATGGACGACATCGTGCGCTTCCCTTCAGTCAGCCGGATCATGTTCCTGGAGTGCCCGGCGAACGGCGGCATGGAGTGGCGCGGCGCGCAGATGGCCGGCTGCCAGTTCACGCACGGGATGGTGCATTGCTGCGAGTGGACCGGCGTCAAGCTGTCGACGCTGCTGGCCGAGGCGGGCGTGGCGAAGGGCGCCAAGTGGCTGCTTGCCGAGGGAGCTGACGCCGCGGCGATGACGCGCTCGATCCCGCTCGACAAGGCGCTCGACGACGTGATCGTGGCTTACGCCCAGAACGGCGAGCGCATCCGCCCGGAGCAGGGCTATCCGCTCCGCCTCATGGTGCCCGGCTGGGAGGGCAACGTGAACGTCAAGTGGGTCAGGCGCATCAAGCTCGGCGACAAGCCCTGGCACCACCGCGAGGAGACGTCGAAGTACACCGACCTCATGCCCGACGGCACGGCGCGGCAGTTCACCTTCGTGCAGGAGGCCAACTCCGTCGTCACCTTCCCCTGCCCGGAGCGGCCGCTCGACGGCAAGGGCACCTACGAGATTCGCGGCATCGCCTGGTCGGGGCGCGGCAAGATCAAGCGCGTCGACGTGTCGCTCGACGGCGGCGACAACTGGCGCAGCGCGCAGCTGCAGGAGCCGGTGCTCTCGAAGGCCCTGGTGCGCTTCCGCCTGCCGTGGAAATGGGAGGGCGGGCCGGCTCTCGTGCAGAGCCGGGCGCTCGACGAGACCGGTTACGTGCAGCCGACCATCGAGCAGCTGCGCAAGGTGCGCGGCGTCAACTCGATCTACCACAAGAACGCCATCCACACCTGGCGCGTGAACCCCAACGGGAAGATCGACAATGTCCAGATCGCTTGAGCGCCCCGCGCTCGCGTTCGTCGCGCTTGCGCTCGCGGCGCTCGCGCTCCTGGCGGCGCCCGCCGCAGCGCAGCAGAAGCAGGGCCGCAAGTTCCCGGAGCTCGGCCGCGCCGCGACCGCCGCGGAGATCAAGGGCTGGGACATCGACGTGCGCGGCGACGACGGCAAGGGCCTGCCGAAGGGAAAGGGCAGCGCGAAGGATGGCGAGGAGCTCTACGCGCAGCATTGCGCGGCCTGCCACGGCGTGTTCGGCGAGGGCGAGGGGCGCTGGCCAGAGATCATCGGCGGCAAGGGGACGCTGACCTCGGCCGACCCGCGCAAGACGGTCGGCAGCTACTGGCCCTATGCGCCGACGCTGTTCGATTATGTCCGCCGCGCGATGCCGTTCACGATGCCCAACTCGCTGACGGCGGACGAGACCTACGCCATCGTCGCCTACGTGCTGAGCATCAACGACATCGTGCCGGACACGGCCGTGCTCGACGAGACGTCGCTGCCGAAGGTCCGGATGCCGAACCGCGACGGCTTCCTGGTCGGCGATCCGCGGCCGGACGTGAAGGCCGAGCCCTGCATGACGAAATGCCGCAGCGAGGCGCCGCGCGTCACCAGCGATCTGGCGCAGCGGCTCGGCGTCACGCCGGGGCGGCCGTCGGAGTGAGCGAGCGGGCATGATCCCCTTCATTCAGCCTGGCATGCCCCACCGCGACCCACCCGATCGCTGCGCGTCGGGGCGGGGCCTGCGGCTCTGCCCATGACTCTCGACGTCGGCATCCCCGGCGCCTTCCTGGCCGGGCTCCTGAGCTTCCTCAGCCCCTGCGTGCTGCCGCTGGTGCCCGGCTACCTTGCCTTCATCGGCGGCTCCAGCGTCGAGGCGGAGGCGCCCCGCCCGCTGCTGCCGGCGCTCGCCTTCGTGCTCGGCTTCGTGCTCGTCTTCGTCGCTTTTGGCGCCACGGCTTCGGCGGTCAGCCGGCTGCTCGTGCAGCATGGCGACGCGCTGGGCAAGGTCGCGGGCGCGCTGATCGTCGCCTTCGGCCTGCATGTCGCCGGCCTGGTCCGCATTCCCTTCCTTTACTACGAGGCCCGCGTGCATGCCGAGCGGCGCCCCGCCGGGCTCGCCGGCGCCTTCGTGCTTGGCCTCGCCTTCGCCTTCGGCTGGACGCCTTGCGTCGGCCCGGTGCTCGCCTCGATCCTGCTGGTCGCCGGTTCAAGCGCGACGGTGGCGAGCGGCGTGGCGCTGCTCGGCGCTTACGGTGCCGGCATGGGCATGCCGTTCCTGCTCGCCGCCGCTGCGGCACGCCCCTTTGCGGCTTTCCTGCGGCGATTCCGGCGCTATGTCCGCGCCGTGGAACTGGCGATGGGCGGGCTGCTCGTCGCGACGGGCGTCCTGATCTTTGCCGGCAGCATGCCCGAGGTGGGACAATGGCTGATCGAGACAATTCCGGCCCTCGGCCGGATCGGCTGAAGGAGGGTGCGATGGCGGTGTTGCGAGCGCTGATGGCGCTGCTGGTGCTGTCCGCTGCCGGCGCCGGTGCGGCGCGGGGCGACGCGAAGCTCGGCGAGGACGGGCTCTACCACCAGGACTGGTTCCTCGAGAGCTTCCTGGAGCTCAAGGACGACATTGCCGAGGCCAAGGCAGCGGGCAAGCGTCTGGCCGTGATCTGGGAGCAGCGCGGCTGCGGCTATTGCAAGGACATGCACCTCGTCAACTTCGCCGTGCCGCCGCTCGCCGCCTATGTCCGCGACAACTTCGCGATCATCCAGCTCAACCTCTATGGTGCGCGCGAGGTGACGGACTTCGACGGCAAGAAGCTGTCGGAGAAGGAGCTGGCGCGCCGCTGGGGCGTCCACTTCACGCCGACCATCATGTACTTTCCGGACGATCCCGCCGCCGTTGCCGGCAAGACCGGCAGGGACGCGGAGGTCGCCCGCATGCCCGGCTACTTCAAGCCGCCCACCTTCCTGGCGATGTTCAAGTACGTGCGCGAGAGCGACACGGCCAAGGAGGGCTTCCAGGAGTACCTGGCGCGCGAGGGCGAGAGGATCGGCGCGGAGATCGACGTGCCGCGGCGGAAGAGATAGGGGCGGACCGGAGTGCCGCATGCCCGAGCCGCACCGAGATCGCGCTCGAAAAGGTTGCCCGCTGCTCTTTGCGACGCGGCTTGCCGCGATGCCGCCTACGTCCGCCGCTTGCGCGGCAGGTGCGGATCGGCGGGAAGGTCGGGCGGCGGGATCGTCTCGTGCAGAAGGTCGCCGATCGGGATCGGACGGGCCGGAGCGCGCGCCTTCGGGAGCGCCACGGCGCTCTCCGACGCGCCGCTGTCGGCGGCGACGAGGGCGGCGAGCGTCGCCATGCAGTTGCGCCCCTGGCAGCGGCCCATGCCCATGCGCGTCGTCGACTTGAGCTGCACGGCGCCGCGGAATCCTTCGGCGCGGCGTTCCTCGATCTCCTGGCGCGTCACCTCCTCGCAGCGGCAGAGCACGGTCTGCGGCGTCTGCAGCGCGAGGAAGTCCTTGGGCGGCGCGAACAGCGCCTCGATGCCCCGGCGGAAGCGGTCGAGCCGCTTCCAGCGCCGGCGCAATCCCGCGCGAATCTCGTCGGCGGCGAAGGGGGCGATGCGGCTGAGCTGGACCGCGGCCTCGACGGCGGCGCGCCGCCCTTCGATCAGCGCCAGCTCGACGCCGCCGATGCCCGTGCCGTCGCCGGCGGCGAAGATGTTCCGCCGCGTCGTCTCCAAGGCCTCGTCGCGCTCGGGCAGCCAGCCGCCGCGCCGGCGGTCGAAGCGGAGCCCCGCCCCGGCGAGCCGCAGCAGCTCGACCGACGGCACCAGGCCGAAGCCGACGACCAGCAGGTCGCAGTCGAAGCTCCGCGCGCGCGCGCGATCGACGCTGCCGTCCTCGGCGATCGGCGCCGCCTGAACGGCGCGCACGGCGTCCTCGCCCTCCGCGTTGACGGGTGCCCAGCCGGTCAGAACCGGCACGCCGGCGCGCAGCAGCGCCCAGCGGTAGTCGAGCGCTTGCTGCAGGATCTCCGGTGCTGCGAGGAGCTGAGGCAGCGCCGCGGGCAGCCGCCGGTCGATCGGCGCAGCCTCGACGACGGCAGCAACCGCGACGCCCGCGCGCAGCAGGCTTGCGCCGATCAGGAACAGCAGCGGCCCGTTGCCGGCGACGGCGGCGCGGGTACCCGGCACCAGGCGGAAGCCCTTGATCAGGTTCTGGACGCCGCCGGCGCTGACGACGCCCGGCAGCGTCCAGCCTGGGAACGGCACCGGGCGGTCATGCGCTCCGGCCGCGACGACGATCGCCCCGGCCTCGACCTGGCCGGAACGAGGGCCGGCCGCGACCGCGAGCGTCAGCGGCTCGGGGACGTCCCACACCGTTGCCTCGGGCAGGTAGGTCACCTGCGGGTGCCGCGTGATCGCGAACAGAGCCTCGGCGCGCGCGCGATCCTTGTCGAACGCGGTCGCCGCCGTGCGGCGGAACGACGGCGGGACATGGCGGAAGTACTGTCCGCCCGGACGGGCGTTGTCGTCGATCAGTGCCACGGTCATGCCGTGGGTCACGGCTTCAGCCGCGGCGGCGAGGCCGGCAGGGCCCGCGCCGACGACGGCGAGGTCGACGCGCATCATCGGCCGGCCTCCGGCTCCAAGCCGGTGCGCCCGGTGAGCACGCGCATGCCCGGCTGCGCCTCGGTCATGCAGGCGCGCAGGCCCGACCGCCCGTCGATCGTCACCAGGCAGTCCCAGCACACGCCCATGCCGCAATAGAGGCTGCGCGGGGCGCCGGTGCGCGCGGTCCGACGGAAGGCGCGCCGTCCGTCGCCGAGCAGCGCGGCTGCCACGCTCTCGCCGGGAAAGGCGCGCACAGCCGCGTCGTCGACGGTGATGGTGAAGGCCGTGCCGCGGTCGATGCCGGCGTCGAAGCGATGGGTCATGCATGCGCTCCCGCTGCCGCGAAACGCGCGGGATCGAAACGTGCGACGTCGAGGGAGGTCCGTCCGGTCAGCATCAGCTCTGCCATCTGCTCGCCGAGCGCCGGACCCTGGGAGTAGCCGCCGCGCGCGCAGGCGTTGACGAAGGCGCCAGGCCGGCCGGGCAGCGCGCCGAGCAGCGGCAGCGCGTCGCTCGCCACGCCCTCGAACCCGGCCCAGCTCCGCACCAGGCGCAGGTCCTTCAGCGCCGGCACGATGGCGCAGGCGACGCGCATGTTGTGCAGCAGGTTGAGGTGATCGGTCTCGCGCCGCATGCTCTGGTGGCTGCCGCGGCCCTGCCAGCCGCCGCCGATCATCACGGTGCCGTTCGGGTACTGCTTCAGCGACAGCACGCCGCCCATGTGGGTGACAACCTTGTCGAGGAGCGGCGGGGCCGGCTCCGTGACGCTCAGCATGTTGACGTCGGCATCGACCGGCAAGTCGACGCCGAGCAGCGCTGCCACCTTGCCGGTCCAAGCGCCTGCTGCGATCACCAGCTGGGCGCAGTCGACCGTCCCGGCCGCTGTCGTCACGCGGTAGCCGCGATCGAGGGCGGCGATCGCCGTGACCTCGGCCTGGTCCTGCACGGTGACGCCGCGCCGCCGCGCCGCGGCGAGGAGGGCGCGGCCGGCGAGCAGCGGGCTCGACAGCGCGTCCCAGTCGCACCACGTGGCGGCGCGCACAGAGGGGCCGAGCCAGGGCGCCGCGTCGCGCAGCCGGTTGCCCTCAAGCCACTCCGTCTCCAAGCCGAGGCTTGCCTGCACGGCCATCGAGCCGCGCAGCATGCCGAGCTCCTTCTCGCTGGTGGCCACGCGCAGGCCGCCCGGCTTCGCGAAGCCGACATCGGCGCCAAGCTCCGCGCGCATCGCCTGCCACAGCTCGATGGCGCGCCGGGTGACGTGCAGCACCTCCGGCCGCTTGACCTGCAAGGACAGCGTGCCGGCATTGGCGCCCGAGGCGTCGCCCCAGGCAGCGCCGCGGTCGAGGACGACGACCGTGCGGCCGGCCTTGGCGAGCGGAAGGGCGGTGCAGAGCCCGGCGATGCCCGCGCCGACGATGACCGCGTCGGCGCGGGAAGGAATCGACGTCACTCCGCAGCCCGCGCCGCGGGCTGTCCGTCCAGGGGGGCGCCGATCTCAGCGAGGATGGCGCGGAGCGCGGCCTGGCCTGCGGCCTCGATCGGCAGATGCGGCCGGCGCGGGTAGCCGCCGGGCCGACCGACCAGGTTCATGCACGTCTTGATGGTCACGTAGACGCCGTGGCCGCCCAGGTAGAAGGCCTCGTACAGGCGGTCCATGACCGCCTCGAGCTTGCGCGCCTCGTCCCAGCGCCCGGCGGCGGCATGCTCGTAGAAGGCGACCGCGCGCTTGCCGATAACGTTCGCCGACATCGACACGATGCCTCGCGCGCCGCGCCCGATCATGGCGAGCGAGTACGGCTCAAGCCCGTTGAACACGGACAGCCGGTCGCCCACCGTGCGGATCATGCGCGAGAGCTCGTAGACGTCCTTCGACGAGTCCTTGATCGCCACGACCGAGGGCCAGGCGCACATCTTGTCGACCAGCGCCGGCGTCAGGTTGACCTGGGTGCGGCCCGGATTGTTGTAGAGCATGAGCGGCAGGCCGACGTCGGCGACCGCCTCGAAATGCCCGAGAAGCTCCCGCTCGTTCGGCAGCGCGTAAGGCGGCGCCAGCACCATGGCGCCGTCGAAGCCGAGCTCCTTGGCCTTCGCCGTCCGCGCCGCCGCGTCGCGGGTGGCGATGGCCGAGGTGCCGGCCAGCAGCTTCACCTTGCCGCCGACCTCGTCGCGCGCGACGGCGAAAAGGCGCGCCAGCTCGGCGTCGCTCATCGTGTACCATTCGCCGGTCGAGCCGGCGACGATGACGCCGTGCACGCCGTCGGCGACGAACGTCTTCATGAGCCGGCGGAACTTCGCCTCGTCGATCTCGCCGTCGGCGGCGAAGGGCGTCACCGCGACGACGAACACGCCCTTCCAATCCGTGCGCAATGCCATGTCAGGCTTCCCCTATTCTCAGGCGGCAGGTCCGCGCTCCGTCAGGACCGGGCGTTGACCTTCGAGATGTCGCGGTCGAACAGCCGGTGGACCATGGGCGCGAACGCCTCGATCGGCATGGTGTCGTAGTTCGGGTCGAAGGCCGCCTGGTCCCAGCGATCGCAGAAATCGCAGGTGCGCTCATAGGCAGGATGGCCCTGGTACTTGTCGCGCGCGTTGCGGTCCTGCCCCATGAACTGGAAGAAGTGGTAGCCCTGGAACAGGCGGTGGTTCTGGATCAGCCAATGGTTCTCCGCCGAGACGAAGGGCCGCAAGATCGCTGCGGCGAAATCGCCGTGGGTATACGGCGCCAAGTCGTCGCCGATGTCGTGCAGCAGGGCGCACACCACGGTCTCCTCGTCGACGCCCTCGCGGAAGGCGCGCGTCGCCGTCTGCAGCCCGTGCTGGTAGCGGTCGATCTGATAGCCGAAGCGGTACTTCTTGCCTTCTTCCAGGTGCTTCAGCACCCGGTCGGCGACGCCCTTGACCTCGCGCGGATAGGCTGCCGCGACGATCTTCCAGTCGGCAGAATCGCCCTCGGCCATGGTCACTGACTTCACGGTATCGACGCCGATCACGAAGCCGTCGGGCATGGTCGCCTCTCCCCTGAAATGCTGGCCGCTTCATCGGAAGCCTGCGGCAGTGAAATTAATTTTAGCTTCGCCGCGGCGGCTTGGCTACATAGGTCCGTCGCAGGCCTTGCCGGAATGTGTGCGCCATGCAGCTCGGTCGAGAGATCCTTTACCTGTCCCGCGCCGATGTCGCCGGCCTGGGCATCGTGCCTGCCGACGAGATCGCCGCCATCGAGCAGCTGATGCGCGCCAAGGCGGCCGGACGCACCAAGGGGCCGCCGAAGCTGTCCATCGAGATGCCGGACGGACGGCTGTTCCAGACCATGATCGCGCATGCCGAAGCGCCGGCCTATGGTGCAATCAAGAACGTCGGACTGGCGCCTGACAACGAGGCGCGGCACCTGCCGCACCTGCACGCCCTGATCCTGCTGCAGGATCATGCCTCGGGCATGCCCGTGGCGATCATGGACGGAACCTGGATCACGGAGACCAGGACCGCCGCGATCTCGGCCCTGGCGGCCAAGCATCTAGCCCGCGCCGACGCGTCCCGCATCGGCTTCGTCGCTTGCGGCGCCCAGGCGCGCAGCCATCTCGACGCATTGCGGGCGGTCCGGCCGGTGACGTCGCTGCGCGCCTACAGCCGGCGCAAGGCGACGGCCGAGGCCTTTGCGGCGGAGGCGCGCAGCCAGGGTCTCGACTCGCTCGCCGTCGAGCGGCCCGAGGACGCCGTGCGCGGGTGCGACATCGTCGTCACGACCGTACCGCGCTCCGTCGGGCTCAAACCGTTCCTCGATGTCGGCTGGGTCGACGACGGGAGCTTCGTCGCATGCGTCGATCTGGCGCGTGCGTGGGACAAGGCCGGGCTGGCGCGCTTCGACAAGGTGGCGACCGACGATCGCGACCAGGCGGAGATCCAGGCGAAGGCCGGCAAGCTTGCCTATCCCGGCCCGTTCCACGCCGACCTGGCGGAGCTCGTCACGGGGACGCGCCCCGGCCGCGCCGACGCGCGCGAGCGCATCGCCTTCATCTTTCCGGGCTTTGCCCTCGCGGACCTCGCCGTCGCGACCCTGGTCTATGAGCGTGCGATGGCGCAGCGGCGCGGGGCCACGCTGCCGCTCTGATCCTGCCGGCCGCGGGGAGCAGCAGGTTCGGCTTCCTTGCGCGAAAGCTATCTGTGGTTGATAAACTGCTTGCCGGGAAGGGGCGGCCGCCGCTCGATCTGATCCGGAAAGCACGCGCATGCCACAGTCAAGCTCGCCTCGTCGCAGCCTCCGGCACCGGGGCACCGAGGCGATCATCGAAGCGACGTTCGTGATCGACATCCAGAGCCACGATTTCGCCGAGATGATCGGTGGGCGCACGCCGGACGGCAAGCCGCGCCCGTCCCGCGTGGTGCTGACCGACAAGCGAACCGGGCAGACCTTCACGATCGACAATGCGAAGGTCGGCCACGTCGATACGCAGAACGACACGCTCGAGCTGCGCGTCGAGGCGCATCGTTGCAGCACGCGCGACGTCGCCCGTGTTGTCGAGGCGGACCACCTGGACCAGGTCTGCCGCGACCTGGCCGTTCGCGTCGCGCACCAGATGATCGTGCCGGACGAGGAGCGCGGCGAGACGACCGAGGGCGCCGGGTCGATCCATGACGGTCCGCTGTTCCGCAAGCGGAGCTGACGCCAGCGTCGTCGCGGCCGACGGAGCCTGCGCAACCATGGAAGCTTTCGTCGAGTTCCTCTTCCAGATCTTCGGCGAGATCTTGCTGCAGATCGCTGTCGAGGTCCTGACCGAGCTTGGGATCCACACGGGGCGCGCCATGGCCAGGGAGCCGCCGAAGCCCTGGGCGGCCGCCATCGGGTTCTCGGTCGCCGGTACCGCAGCCGGAGTCGCGAGCCTGTGGGCCTTCCCCGCGCACTTCATCGCGTCGCCGGAGGGACGCATCCTGAACCTGCTTGTCGCGCCGGTGGTCGCGGGTGCGGCGATGGCGGCGATCGGGGCATGGCGGCGCAGCCGCGGGCAGCCGCTCATCAGGTTGGACGGGTTCGCGTATGCGTACCTCTTCGCCCTGGCGATGGCGTTGGTGCGATTCGGCTTCGGCCGTTGATTGCTGCGTCGCGATGTCGGTGCCGCGCGGCCGCATCGCCGATTGACACCCGTACGAGGCCGACCTTAACTGCCGCTGAAACATGTTTCAGCGCGGCTGCGCGCTCGATGGCGGAGAGACGAAGGCCATGGCGGAGTCGCTGCTCATCGGTTCGGACGGCGCGGTCCGCGTGCTGACGCTCAACCGGCCGGAGCGGCTGAACGCCCTCGATGCAGCGCTGCGGCAGTCCCTGGTCGACGCCATGGATGCTGCGGCGCGCGACGACGCGGTGCGCGTCACTGTCGTCACCGGGGCCGGCGATCGCGCGTTCTGCGCGGGCCAGGACCTCAACGAGAGCCAGGGCGTCGGCTCCGGCGCGGGCGCGGAGCAGGCCGCAGGATGGATCGACACCTGGGCACGCTTCTTCGACGCTTTCGCGCGCCACCCCAAGCCGATCGTCGCCGCGCTCAACGGGACGACGGCGGGCGCCGGGCTCGAGATCGCGATGATGGCGCATCTGCGCGTCGCCGTGCCTGCCGCCCGGCTCGTGATGGCGGAGATCAACATCGGCCTGCCCACGCTGATGGGCAGCTACCTCGTCAACTCGCACGTCTTCCTGTCGCGCATGGTCGACATCGTGCTGTCGGGGCGAGAGTTCTCGGCGAAGGAAGCGCACGAGATCGGGCTCGTGCACCGGCTGGCGTCGCCGGCGCGGGTGATGGCAGAGGCGATGGCGGCGGCGCAGCTCCTCGCCAGCAAGCCGCCGAACGCGATGCGGCTCAACATCAAGCGGTTCAATGACCTGCGCGCGGCCGAGATGGAGCGGCAAGGGACGGAGGACGCGATGCGGGCGTTCCAGCGGGAGGCCATGGCGTCGGGCGAGCCGCAGCGCGTCATGGCCGAGTTCCTGGCCGAGCGCGCCCGGCGCAAGCAGACGGCGGCCGGGAAGCCGGGCCGCGCGCGATAGAGAGCAGTGCACACAGGGGATCGGAGCAGCCATGGACCAGTCAGTACTCAGCCGCATCGAGGGCCAAGTCGGCATCGTCACGCTCAACAAGCCCGACCGCATGAACGCGTGGGACACGCCGATGCGCATGGCGTGCAAGCGGGCGATCGAGCAGCTCGATGCCGACCCGCGCGTGCGCGCCATCATCCTGACGGGCGCCGGCGACAAAGCGTTCTGCGCCGGCCAGGACCTCGCGGAGACGCAGAGGATCAAGGGCGGCAGCGACGGCGAGGTCTGGTTCAAGACCTGGAAGGACTTCTACGACTGCTTGCGGAAATCGACCAAGCCCGTGGTGTGCGCTCTCAACGGCGTGGCAGCCGGATCGGCGTACCAGTTCGCCATGCTGTGCGACGTGCGCGTCGGCCATCCTGGCGTGCGCATGGGCCAGCCGGAGATCAATGCCGGCATCCCGTCCGTGCTCGGGCCGCTGCTGATGATCGAGCGCCTCGGCCTTTCCCGCACCATCGAGCTGACGCTCACCGGGCGCATGATGGACGCGGCGGAGTGCAAGCACATCGGCCTGATCCACTATCTCGTGCCGCAGAAGCAGGTGATGAAGAAGGCGGTGGAGATCGCTGAGCTGCTCGCGTCGAAGCCGCCGATCGCCATGCGGCTCAACAAGAAGCGATTCTGCCAGGTCACCCAGCCGGCCTTCGACGAGGCCATGCTGTCCGGAGCGCCGATCCAGCGCGAGGCTTATGCCTCGGGCGAGCCGCAACGGGCCATGGAGGCGTTCTTCGCAGAGCGCGCGGCGCGGAAGAAGGCGCCCAAGGCGGCTCCTGCGAAGCGCAAGGCATCGGCAAAGGCGAAGACGGCAAAGCCAAAGTCGCCGAAGCGCAAGACGGCGCGGCGCGGCCGCTAGACGGGTGGCGCGGCGACAGGCGTCGACGCCTGCTGCGGGCCCTAGCGCAGGCGCCGTCCGGGCTCCGCCGCGCCTCGGACGGCGACCGTTCGGCGAGTTTCGAGGGCAGTTTGGGGATCGGCGGTGTCGCCGCCGGGCTATCATGGCCCGGCCGATCCGGGTTGATGGCGGCGCAAAATGAACTTACGATCACTTTATCGGCGGCGGTCCGGTGGTCCGTCGCAGTGGAGCGCTTCAACCAAGTCGGCAACGACCTAGCAAACGGGGGACGGGATGACGAAGCACATTCATCTGGGCAAGCTGGTGCTCGGGCGCCGCAAGGTGCTCAAGCTCGCGGGCGGAGCCTCGCTGGTGCTGGCGGCGCCGGCCTACTGGCGCAAGCTGTCGGCGCAGGAGAAGACGATCGTCGTCCGCGACCCGGGCGGCCCGTACACCAAGGGCTTCGGCGAGGCGTTCTACGAGCCCTTCACCAAGGCGACGGGGATCAAGGCTGTCGGCGTCGCCGGCCAGCACGAGCCGACCAGCCTGATCAAGGGCATGGTCGACACGAAGAGCTACACCTGGGACATGGCGTTGCTCTCGCGCTCCGCCCACGACCAGCTGATCTCCGAGGGCGACTACCTGGAGAAGCTGAACGTCACGTCGA
This sequence comes from Alphaproteobacteria bacterium, assembly GCA_016793965.1. GTDB lineage: Bacteria > Pseudomonadota > Alphaproteobacteria > JAEULF01 > JAEULF01 > JAEULF01. Next base: position 19,866 of record JAEULF010000063.1, read on the forward strand.
AGCACATCGAGACGCTGCCCGCCGTGCACAAGGCGCCGGCCTATCTCGGCAACGACGTGTTCGCGGCGATCCTCGCCTACCGGGAGGACGCGTTCAAAGGCAAGGCCGCGCCGAAGGGCTGGAAGGACTTCTGGAACGTCAAGGACTTCCCGGGCCGCCGGTCGCTGCGCAAGCATCCCTTCGACACCATCGAGGAGGCGCTGCTGGCCGACGGCGTCGCGCCGAAGAACGTCTACCCCTGCGATATCCCGCGCGCCTTCAAGTCCCTCGACAAGGTGAAGAAGGACATCGCCGTGTGGTGGACCGGCGGCGCGCAGACCTCGCAGCTGCTCAAGACCGGCGAGGTCGACATGTGCCCGACCTGGAACGGCCGCGCCCAGGCGGCGATCGACGAGGGCGCGCCGGTCAAGATCATCTGGGACCAGATGGTCTGGAGCTCGGAGGGCTGGTGCATCATCAAGGGGACGCCGAAGGCCGACATGTGCCGCGAGTTCGTCAAGTTCGCGGTCGACCCGCAGGCCCAGGCCGCGTGGACCAAGCACGTCGCCTACGGTCCGACGCATCCGGAGGCGTACAAGTTCATCCCGGCCGAGCGCGCGAAGGTGCTGCCGACGCATCCGGACAACTTCAAGAACGACGTCGAGGTCGACAACGTCTACTGGGGCAAGCACAAGGACAAGGTGACGGAGCAGCTGAACGCCTGGCTGCTCGCCTGACCTGAGGTCCGCGCCGAGGGGCGAGGAGGGCGCGCGGTCCGCGCCCTCCTCGTCGTTCCTGGCGCCAGAGGCACACCGCAACGCCGCATCGACCGCAACGCGACATCGAGCAAGCCGGGCGCATGACCGAGAAGCACAAGCTGACCGTACGCAGCCTCCGCAAGACCTATGGGCCCGTCGTCGCCCTGACCGACGCCAGCCTCGACCTCGAGGAGGGCGAGTTCCTGACGCTGCTCGGACCGTCCGGCTCGGGCAAGACGACCATGCTCATGATCATCGCCGGGCTGATCCAGCCGGACTCGGGCGAGGTGTCGATCGACGGCAAGCTCGCGACCTACGCGCCGCCCTTCAAGCGCGACATCGGCATGGTGTTCCAGAACTACGCGCTGTTCCCGCACATGACGGTGCGCGAGAACATCGCCTTCCCGCTGCGCATGCGGCGCGTGCCGGACGCCAGGATCGCCGACGAGGTCAAGCGCGTGCTGGACATCGTGCGCCTGCCCCAGGTCGCCGACCGCCTGCCGCGCCAGCTCTCGGGCGGCCAGCAGCAGCGCATCGCGCTCGCCCGCTGCATGGTCTACCGGCCCTCCATCATCCTGATGGACGAGCCGCTCGGCGCGCTCGACAAGAAGCTGCGCGACGAGATGCAGCTCGAGATCAAGAACCTGCACACCGAGCTCGGAATCACCGTCCTCTACGTCACGCACGACCAGGAGGAGGCGATGATCATGTCCGACCGCATCTGCCTCATGAACGACGCGCGGATCGAGCAGCTCGGCACGCCGGCCGACCTCTACTTCAAACCGCGCAGCGTCTTCGCCGCGAGCTTCCTCGGCGAGTCGAACCTGATCGACGTGACGGTCGCCGGGACCGAGGGCGGCCGCACCGCAATGCGCACTGCCGACGGGACGACGCTGCGGGCGCCGCTCGCCGCCGTGCCGGCGGGCGCCGCGGCCAAGATGATGGTGCGGCCCGAGCGGCTGCACGTCCTCGGGCCGACGGACCGCGCGGACAACGTGATCGAGGGCGCGCTCGACCAGGTGATCATGGTCGGCGGCGTCACCAAGTACTATGTGAAGCTCAAGGGCGATCGGACCGTATCGGCGACGCAGCTGACGCAGGGTCCGGTCGGCGGCATCGAGCGCGGGGCGAAGGTGCGGCTCGGCTGGGCGGCCGACAGCACCGTCGTCCTGCCGACGTGAGCGCTCGGCCATGACCGCTGCCGCCGCGAGCGCCTTCGCTCGCCCCCGCCGGAGCTGGGGCCGGTTCCTGCCGCTCCTCCCTGTCCTCGTCTTCCTGGGCTTCCTCTTCCTCTACCCGGTCGGCCAGCTGCTCTGGCTAAGCGTCGTCGAGAAGGGCTCGGGCGACCTTACGGCAGCGCACTACGCGCGCCTCCTGGCGGTGCCGGTCTACTCGAAGGTGCTGCTCATCACCTTCGAGACCTCGGCTTGGTGCACGCTGTTCTGCGTCCTCGGCGGCTACCCCGTCGCCTACCTGCTGGCGACGACGGGCGACAAGTGGCGCAACAACCTGATGCTGCTCGTCCTGCTGCCGTTCTGGACGAGCTTTCTGGTGCGCACCTTCGCTTGGATCGTGCTGCTCGGCCGCAACGGCGCCATCAACAAGTGGCTGCAGGCGCTGGGCATCACGGACGCGCCGCTCGGCCTCATCTACAACTTCGCCGGCGTCATGGTCGGCATGACGCACGCGCTCATGCCGCTCGCGATCATCTCCATGGTGTCGGTGATGGAGAACATCGACGCCAACTTGCCGCGCGCGGCTTCGACCCTCGGCGCGCGCGGCGGCCAGGCGTTCTTCCGCATCTACTTCCCGCTCTCGCTGCCCGGCGTTGCGGCCGGCGGGCTCCTGACCTTCATCACCGCGATCGGCTTCTTCATCACGCCGGCGCTGCTCGGCGGTCGCCAGCAGATCATGATCACGCAGGTCATCATCGAGCAGGTGCAGGACCTGATGAACTGGTCCTTCGGCGGCGCCGTCTCGATGCTGCTCTTGGTATCTGCCCTCTTCGTGTTCTGGCTCTACGACCGCGCGCTCGGCATGTCGACCCTGGCCGGCGGCTCGCCGGCGAGTCAGGTCGGCGACCGCGGCACCTGGCTGTCGCGCGGCTTCGCTTGGGTCGGCGATCTCGCGACAGCGGCGATCGGCCGGGCCTGCGACCTCGCAGCGGTCGCCTGGGAGACGGTGTTCCCGCAGCGGCCCGACAAGCCGCCGGTGAAGATCGCGCGCGGAGTCCTCTGGGCGACGGCCCTCTCCGTGGTGGCGTTCCTCGCCGTTCCCACCTTCTTCATCATCCCCGTGTCGTTCACGACCGAGGGCTTCATCCAGTGGCCGCCGAAGTTCTTCTCCTGGCGCTGGTACGACACCGTGTTCGAGTCGCCGACCTGGATCGCCGCGATCGTCCGCTCGCTCACCGTCGCGACCCTCTCCGCCGGCGTCGCCATGCTGATCGGCACGCCCGCCGCCTTCTTCCTGTCGCGCCAGAGCATGATCGGCAAGACGGCGATGCTGGGCGTCATCCTGTCGCCGCTGATCATCCCGCGCATCATCATCGCCGTGGCGCTCTTCTACTTTTATGCCAAGCTCGGCCTCATCGGCACCAACCTGGGCCTGATCCTCGGCCATGCCGTCCTTGCCGTGCCCTACGTCGTCGTCACCGTCATGGCGGTGCTGAAGAACTACGACGAGCGCCTCGACCAGGCGGCGAGCAGCCTCGGCGCGAACCGCTGGCGCACCCTCTGGCACGTGACGTTCCCGCTGATCCGCGCCGGCCTGATCGCCGCGTTCATCTTCGCCTTCGTCACGTCGCTCGACGAGCTGACGATCGCGCTCTTCGTCAGCGGCGGACTGGTGACGACGCTGCCGAAGCAGATGTGGGACGACGCGCTCCTGAAGGTCAGCCCGACGCTGGCGGCGGTCTCGACGCTCCTGCTGATCTTCGTCACCTTCATGATCCTGGCCGCGGAGTACTTGCGCCGCCGCGCGGTCCACAAGTGAGCTGCCGCCCGTGAGCGGGCAGCGCAAGGTCACGGTCGTCGGGGCCGGCATCGTCGGCATGGCCAGCGCGTCCTACCTGCAGCGTGACGGCCATGACGTGACGGTGATCGACCGCGTCGCGCCCGGCGAGAGCTGCTCCTTCGGCAATGCCGGCGGGCTGAGCCCGGGCGCCGTCGCGCCGGTGGCGACCCCGGGCATCCTGAAGCAGATCCCGTCCTGGCTCGCCGACCCGATGGGGCCGCTCGCGATCCGCTGGAGCTACCTCTTGCCGGCGCTGCCCTGGCTGCTGCGCTTCGTGCGCGCGAGCGAGCCGGAGCGGGTCGAGCGCATCGCCAAGGCGTTGCGCGACCTTCTCGGGCCGGTGTTCGAGAGCTACGACCCGATCGTCAGGGCCGCCGGCGCCGAGGACCTTATCCATCGCGTCGGCCAGCTCTACGCCTATGGCAGCGAGGCGGCCTTCCAGGGCGACGCGACGGGGCGCGAGCTCCGCCGGCGCAACGGCGTGCAGTTCGAGGTCTTGGAGCGGGACCAGATCCGCCAGATGGAGCCGGCGCTCGCGCCGATCTTCGTCAAGGCCGTGCACTTCGGCGCGCACGGCCACTGCGCGGATCCCTTGGGCCTGGTGCAACGCCTGGCGGCGCGCGTCGCGGCGGCGGGCGGTCGCATCCTGCGCGACGAAGTGCGCGACATCGAGGCCGGCCCGGCCGGGGGGAGCGTGATCGTCACGTCCTCCGGGCGGCATGCGGCGGATGCGGTCGTCGTGGCAGCCGGCGCCTGGTCGCATCGGCTCGCCGCGCGGCTCGGGGACCGCGTGCCGCTGGAAACGCAGCGCGGCTACCACGTCACCGTGGCCGATCCCGGCGTGGCGCCGCGCCGCAACGTGATGTGGGCCGAGCGCAAGTTCGTGGCAACGCCGATGGCGATGGGGCTGCGCGTCGCCGGCACGGTCGAGATCGCCGGCCTGAAGGCGGCGCCGGACTACCGACGCGCCGACGTCCTGCTGAAGCAGGCCGCGATCATGTATCCGGGGCTGCGCACGGATGCGGTCACCAAGTGGATGGGCCATCGGCCCTGCACGCCGGACACCCTGCCGGTGATCGGGCCTGCGACGCGCAGGGCCGGCGTCTTCTACGCTTTCGGCCATGGCCACACTGGGCTCTCCGGCGCCTCGACCACCGGAAAGGTGATCGCCGAGATCGTCGGCGGCCGGCCGTCCTCGATCGACCTCGCGCCGTTCCGCGCCGATCGCTTCTAGGCGAGGCGGGCCTCAGTCCTCCCGGTCCGGCAGCACCTCGCCGGCGCTCGGCGTGGTGCGGAACCGGGGCAGGTCGTCGGCGACGCGCAGCCAGGGCAGGCGTTCCTGCGCGAAGACGTGGAACCGCGGCGCGAGATCCTGCGGCCGGTCGAAGGCGCCGACCATCAGGTGGACGTCATCGGGCCACTGCTCGCTCTCGTAGCTCAACGCCGTGCCGCAGCGGGCGCAGAAGCGGCGCAATGCGCCGGGCGAGGATTCGTATGCCATCGGCGCAGCGCCGGCAAAGCGCACGGCGTCGCGCTTGTAGCCGGCCGCTGCGACCAGGACGCCGCCGGTGGCGCGCCGGCAGGATTCGCAATGGCAGATGCCGACCCAGCCGGGCTCTCCGGCGGCGGCGAAGGTCACCGCGCCGCACAGGCAGCGCCCGGTCCGGCTCACGCGCCCCTCCCATCGGCCGCCTCCGCGGCGGCGCGCGCGCGTCGCAGCAGCGATTCGCGCCGCATGACGTAGACCGCGGTGGCCGCGATGATCACGCTGCCGACCCAAGTCCAGAGGTCGGGCGACTCGCCGAACACCCAATAGCCGAAGGCGACGGCGACGATCATCTGGGCGAACTCGTAAGGCGCGACCTCGGAGGCCTCGCACAGCCGCAAGCTGCGCGTGATGCAGTAGTGCCCGAGCGCCGCGAGCACGGCGATCAGGCACATCCAGCCGAACTGGCCGAGGCTCGGCGTCTGCCAGACGAACGATGCCGCGACCGCCATCGCCGGCGTGGTGAAGAAGCCGAAGGACGCGAGGATGACGACCGTCGACTCGGTCTTCGAGAGCTCGCGCGCGATCACCCGCGACCCGGCGGATGCGAGCGCCGCCGCGAGCGCCAGGAACGCCGCCGCGGTGACCGACTGGAAGCCCGGCCGGAGGATGACGATCGCCCCGGCGAGGCCGATCGCGATAGCCACGCTGCGCCGCAGCCGCAGCCGCTCGCCGAGGAAGAGGGCGCCGAGCAATGTGGCGAAGAGCGGTGCGGTAAAGCCGAGGGCGACGACCTCGGCAAGCGGCATGGCGGCGATGGCGGTGAACCAGCAGCCCATCGCCGCGAGCTCGACGAGCCCGCGGCCGGCATGCAGGCCGAAGCGGCGCCGCGGCAGCGGGTTGATCCGCAGCGCCACCAGCCAGGGCACCATGATCAGCGTGCCGAGCAGCGCCCTGAAGAAGGCGATCTCCAGCGCCGGCATGCCGGAGAGCGCGACGAGCCGCACCACGCCGCCCGAGGCCGACCAGCTCGCCATCGCGCCGATGGTCCAGAGCGCCCCCTGGACATGGACGGAGAGGCCCGGCACTCGGTCACCGGGCGCCGGGCGCGGCGGCGCGCCGGCGGCACGCGATCACGTGGCGTAGGCCGGCTGCTGCTCGTCCAGGATCTCCTTGATCGCGTCCAGATGCAGCTCGGCGTTCTTCTTCCGCTGCGGGAAGTCGCGCAGCCCCGGCAGGAGCTGCGTCGGGATGATCGCCAGCGGCTTGCCAGTGGACATGGCAAGCACCTGAACCTCGCAGGTGCGCTCGAGGTAGTAGAGGTCGTCCAGGGCGTCGGCGAGGGTGTCGCCGATGACGAGGACGCCATGGGAGCCGAGGAACAGCACGCGCTTGTCGCCCATGACCTCGGCCATGCGTTCGCCCTCGTCCGTGCCCTGGGCGAAGCCGTTGAAGTCGTCGTCATAGGCCACGAGGTCGTGGAACCGTCCGGCGTTCTGGTGGCACATCTCCAGCCGCCCGCCCCGGATTGCGGTCAGCGCCGTCGCATAGGGCATGTGCGTATGCAGCACCACCTTGGCATTCGGGTGCTTCAGGTGGACGCGAGTGTGGATGTTGTAGCCCGTGGTCGCCGGCCGGCCGACGCCCTCGACCGTCTCGCCCTTGTCGTTGATCACGATGAGACGGCTTGCCTTGGCGACTTCCCAGTGCATGCCCTTCGGGTTGATCAGGAACCGAGTGCGGTCGAGCATCACCGACATGTGGTTGCAGACGCCCTCGTGATAGCCGAGCCGCGCCGACCAGCGGAGCACCGCCGAAAGGTCCACCCGCTCTTGCCACGCCATCAGGTTGCTCGCCGGAGCGCCCTTGCCGCCCTGGCCCTTGATCGCCTGAACATTTGCCGCCATCGCCGTCATCTCCCCTCTGCGCCGGACGCAACAAGTTGAACGTTGCGCCCTTCGGCATCACTCCGCAAGATCGTCCTGGCAATAGAGGGGGTGCGGCCCGCGCATTCCCTCGCGCCCGCTTCCTTCGAGATGGCTGTTCGGCAGCCTTTCGCGGATGAGGCCGGCGCGCTGGCCTCGTCCGGAACCGCGCCGCTTGCTCGGGTCTTCGGGCAGGGGACCGGCAGGACGCATCCGGGCAGCCCCCTCAGGAGTTCCCATGAGCGAAGAAGCCATCCAGACCCGCATCGACGGCACGATCGGGGTCCTGACCTTCAACCGACCGGGCGTGCTTAACGCCTTCAACGGCGCGCTGGTGCGCGAGGTGGGATCGGCGGTCAAGCGTTTCGCCGCCGATCCGGCCGTGCGCGCGATCGTCGTGCACGGCACCGGGCGCGCTTTCTCGGCCGGCTTCGACCTCAAGGAATCGGCCACCAAGAAGCGCGAGTCCGTCGAGGATTGGCGCGCCGTCATCGAGGAGGATTTCGACTTCATCGTGCAATTCTGGGACTGTCCGAAGCCGACCATTGCCGCCGTGCACGGCTACTGCCTGGCCGGCGCGTTCGAGCTGGCGCTCGCTTGCGACGTGACCGTGGCAGCGGAGGGCACCCGCTTCGGCGAGCCGGAGGTGCGCTTCGGCTCGGGCATCGTGGCGCTGCTGCTGCCCTGGTTCGCCGGGCCGAAGGCGACCAAGGAGCTGCTGCTGACCGGCAACGACAAGATCGACGCGCAGCGGGCGAAGGAGCTCGGCATCGTCAACCACGTCGTGCCGGCAGGCCAGGAACTGGCCAAGGCGATGGAGATCGCCAACGACATGGCGGCGGCCGCCCCGCTCTCCGTGATGATGACCAAGCGCGCGATCAACCGGACCTACGAGATCATGGGCATGCGCCAGGCGCTGCTCGCGGCGGTCGAGACGGACATCCTGATCGAGGCCGGCGCGGGACCGGAGCGCGTGGAGTTCAACCGCATCCGCGGCGAGCAGGGGCTGAAAGCCGCGATCGCCTGGCGCGACGCCAAGTTCGCGCAGTCGCAAGCGAAGAAGGGTTGACCCCATGGCCGACGCGACGAAGGACCAGCTCCTCGCCTGGATCGACGCGGACAAGGACAAGCTCGTCCGCTTTCTCGGCGACTTCATCCGGGCGAAGTCGCCCAACCCGCCTGGGAACACGCTCGAAGCGGCCGCGCATGTGACGAGGTTCCTGGAGGCCGAGAGGCTCGCCTACAGGAAGGTCGTGGCCGAGCCGACCATGCCGAACATCGTTGCCGCCTTCGACGCGCCGAAGCCCGGCAAGCATCTCGTGCTCAACGGCCATATCGACGTCTTCGCCGTCGCCGACGAATCGAAGTGGACGCATGGCGCGTGGTCCGGCGCCGTGGTCGACGGCAAGATCTACGGCCGCGGCTCCGCCGACATGAAGGCCGGCACCACGGCCTCGATCTGGACCTATGCCTATCTCCACCGCATCAAGGAGAAGCTCAAGGGGAAGCTGACGCTGACCGTCGTGTCGGATGAGGAGACCTTCGGGCCCTACGGCGCCAACTACCTGATGGCCAACCATCCGGAGGTGCACGGCGATTGCTGCCTGAACGGCGAGCCCAGCTCGATCGACACGCTGCGCTTCGGCGAGAAGGGGCTGCTCTGGCTGCGCTTCATCATCGAGACGCCGGGCTCCCATGGCGCCTATCCGCACCGCAGCGCCAGCGCCAGCAAGATCGCGGCCAAGCTGATCGACGACCTGGAAGGGCTGTCGGCCCTGAGCGTCGAGCTGCCGGGCAACGTCGCCGGCGCGCTCAAGGACGCGCGCGCGGAGATGGAGCGGGCGCTGGGCGCCGGCGCCTCCGACATCGTGCCGCGGGTGACCGTCAACATCGGCCTGCTGCAAGCCGGCATCAAGGTCAACATGACGCCGTCCCAGGCCGTCATGGAGGTCGATATCCGCATGCCCGTCGGCATGACGCGCGAGCGCGTGCTGGCCGAGGTCGCCAAGATCCTGGCGCGCCATCCCCTGGTGCGCATGGAGGAGATCAACCACAACGCGCCCAACTGGTCCGACCCCGGCCACCCGATGGTCGAGATCATCCAAGCCAACTGCCGGGCCTTGGGCGTGCCGCCGCCGAAGCCGGTCGTCAGCCTCGGCTGCACCGACGCGCGGCTCTGGCGCTACCGCAACGTGCCGGCCTTCGTCTACGGCCCGGCGCCCGCCGGCATGGGCGGCGCGGACGAGCACGTGCCTGTTGACGTGTTCCTGCACGTGGTGAGGACGCACGTGCTGTCGGCTTATGACTACATGATGCGGTAGGCGCGCCAGCCGGCCGCGGAGCGCGCAAGCGCCTGGCGCGCGGCGCGGCCGGACACGATCGTTGATCCTGTGGCCGCTGGTGCGCACGGCGTGAGGTCGCGCATCGCACGGCACGGAACGCGTCCTGTCCGTGTGCTCGAACCGACGCGAGGCTGGCCTTGGCAATCGTCGACGCCTTTGCGATCTTGAACGACATGGTCGCCGACCGGGTCGTCGACCTCTATGCGATCGCGGGCGCCGTCGCTGCGGCAAACTATGTTGAGGCGGCGGCGACCGAGGACATCGACGTGCTGATCGAGTTCGCTGCGTCGCCGGGCCGGCTCGTCTCGCTGGCACCGGTTTTGGACTGGCTGCGCCGACGGGGCTATGCCGAGCATCGCAAGGAGGGCGTCGTCATCGAAGGCTGGCCTGTGCAGTTCCTGCCGGTCGCCGACGCCTTGGATCGGGAGGCGCTGGCGGAAGCTGCATCTGCGGAGGTCGCCCGCGCGGGCAAGCCGGCCGTGACCGTGCGGGTCCTGCGGCCGGAGCACATCGTCGCGATTTGCCTGCGCGTCGGGCGCACCAAAGATCACTTGCGCGTGGTCCAGTTCCTGGAAGAGGGTCGGGTCGACCTCGCCTCCTTCGCCGACGTGCTTCGACGGCACGGACTGCACCAGCGATGGCAGGCATTCTGCAGGCAAGCTGGACGCGATCCGTCGCTGCCCCCGGCGGGAGCGGCACCATGAGCGGCCAGGACGACGACGCGGCGATCATTGCCCTGCGCGCGACCATCCTGGCGCGCAAGGCCGCCGGGCGACGGGAGCGCGCGGCGCTGAGCTGGTCCGACAAGCTCGCGCTGATCGAGCGCCTGCGCGAGCGCGACGCGCCCTTCAAGGCGAACCGCGAGCGACTGGCGCGAGCGAGCGTCCCGGATGTCAGCGGCGGTCCGGACGACGCGGATCCGCAGCGAAGAGGTGCGACGATCGAGAACGTTGGGGCGGAGAGGAAGAGTCGGCAAGGTTCAGAGTCACCGTGACCTGATGACGGCCTCGATCGTGGTATGAGAGAGGCGCGCTGCAACATCCGCGCTCGCCTCGCTCCTTCGTCCGCGACTCATATCGCGACCGCGACGTCTCCGGGCCATTCCCGACCGTGGGCGTCGGATTGGGCGCACCTCGCGGACGTGCCGCCTCGATGCTATGGTGCTCGCCAGGACGCTGGTGCGGCGAGGAGCTCGGCGCTCGTCGGCGCTGCGCCCGTCTCGGCGCGCCGAGAATCCGGCAGAGGGAGGGTCACGCCTCATGCCCAGCCTGCGGTATCCCTGCTTCTACGTTTTCAAGGACACGCGGGACGAATGGCGCTGGACGTTCTACGGCCGGGCCGGCGACGAGATCGCGTCGAGCACGGAGAGCTACGCGAGCGCTTCCGACTGCATGCCGTCGATCAAGGCGATCCAGGACTCGGCGACGGTCGAGATCTTCCGCGAGCGCGAGGACGAGTAGCGGCGGTCACCCCACCGGCTGGTCCGGGAACGCCAGCTGGTGACGGTCGCGCCACTCAGGCTTGACGTAGTTGACCATGATCATGCGGCGCACGCCGTCGATGTTGCGTCGCTCGAAGCCGTGCCAGGTGTCGTTGCCGGGCACGAAGATGAGGCCCGCGTTCGCCTTGTAGGGCGCTGTGCCGACATGGCGCTGCTGCTGGTCGTAGATGTCAGTGCCCCAGCGCTCCGAGCCGGGTCCGTCGGACAGGTAGATCAGCATTGTGAAGAGCTTGGCGCCGATGTCGGTGTGCGGCTCCAGCCAGAACCCCTCCTGGTCCTGGCAGTACTCGATGCGCAGGAGCGCGCCTTTCAGGCTGGTGCCGCAGGTCCGCTCCAGCTGCGAAATCGTCACCGGGTCTTGCAGCATCTCCGCGACCTGGCGGCAGACCGGGAAGCGTGCCTGGAGCTCCGGCGAGAAATGCACGCGCGTCGCGTTGTTCGTCTCGCGCTTGCCCAGCGTATCGTCGATCGCCGCAGGCGCGATCGGCAGCGTCCGCAGCGCTTCGCAGGTCTCCGGCGGCAGCGCGTCGGAGAGCAGCCAATAGGACCAGGGCTGGCGCTCGTGCTTGGCGCTCGCCAGGCTGCCCATGAACCGCTCCTGGACCGCAGGCGGTGCCGACGGCGCGGTGCGCGCGCCGCTCCGGATTGCTGTCGCCATAGTGCCTCTCCCGACTTTGCCTGCGCCCTTGCTGCGGCGCAACGTCGGGAACCGCGCCGCTCGGTGCCTTGACCTATGTCAATCAGATGCCGCGGCGCGACGATTCGTCACTTGGCCCTCCACTTTTCCAGCGCAGCCTCGGCGCCGCGCGCGACCAGGCCGAGGTCGGAGCAGACGGAGACGTAGTCGAAGCCGGTCTCGAACGCCCAGCGCAGATCGGACTCGCCGCCGACGAAGGTGCCGATGGGCGTCTTGCGCGCCTTGCAGCGCTTGACCGCCTCGGCGCAGAGCTTGCGCACCTCCGGGTTGCCGCCGCCCTGGCCGACGAAGCCCATGTCCATGGCGAGGTCCATGGGGCCGAGGAACACCGAATCGACGCCCTTCACGTCGGCGATGGCGTCGAGCGCGGCGATGGCCTGGCGCGTCTCG
>JAEULF010000066.1 GCA_016793965.1 Alphaproteobacteria bacterium
GTTCGCGACGACGCCGAGATCGTGCGTGATCATCAGGACCGCCATGCCGAGCTCGGCCTGCAGGTCCTTCAGCAGCTTGAGGATCTGCGCCTGGATCGTGACGTCGAGCGCCGTCGTCGGCTCGTCGGCGATCAGGAGGGCGGGCCGGCAGACGAGCGCCATGGCGATCATGGCGCGCTGCCGCAGCCCCCCCGAGAGCTCGAAGGGATAGGCACTGTAAGCGCGCGCGGGATCGGGGAACCCGACGAGGCGCAGCATGTCGCGGACGAGCTCTGCCCCGCTGGCGCGGTCCGTGCCCCGGTGCAGATGGAGCGCCTCGCCGACCTGGTCGCCCACCGTGTGGACCGGCGACAGGGCGGTCATCGGTTCCTGGAAGATGATCGCGATCTCGCCGCCCCGGATCGAGCGCATGTGCCGGCCGTCGGCGTCGAGCTTGACGAGGTCGACGACCGGGTGCGTTCCGTCCGGGTCGTGCAGGAGGATGCGCCCGCCGGAGATGACGCCCGGCTTCGGGATGATCCGCAGGAGGGCTTGCGATACGACGGTCTTGCCGGAGCCCGATTCGCCGACGAGGGCGACGCTGCCGCCCATCGGAATCGAGAAAGTCACGCCCTTGACCGCGCGCAACGGTCCACTGGGGAGGCGGAACTCGACGCTTAGGTCGTCGATCTCGATTAGCGGCGCCATCAGCGGCCACGCGTCCCTGCAACTCCCTAGGTCACCCTAGCCGAGGGCATGCGCACTGGCAACGTTATGTGTTGGCGCGGGCCGCCGCCGCTGCTAGTGCTCTGGCATACCGTCGCGCCGACGGACAGGTGTGCGCTCGGCTATGGAATCCTCTCTGCTCCGCTTCATCGTCCGCCACAGCCTGCGTGCCCAGGTCCTGATCGTGCTGGCGGGCGGCTTGTACATCGGCATCTATTACCTGACGTTGGACCTGCCGAAGGCGATCATCAACGACGCCATCGACGGCAAGGGCTTCCCGAAGGACTTCTTCAGCGTCGGCCTCGGCCAGATCGAGCTGCTGTTCGCGCTGTCGGGAGCGTACCTCGTCGCCGTCCTGGTCAAGGGCGGCGTCAAGTACTGGATGAACGTGTTCAAGGGCAAGGTCGGCGAGCGCATGCTGCGCCGGCTGCGTTTCGCGCTCTTCGGCTCGATGATGCGCTTCCCGCCGGGGCACTTCGCGCGCACGCCGCCGTCGGAAATGATCCCGATCATCACCTCCGAGACCGAGGCCATCGGCGGCACGATGGGCGACGCCGCCATTGTCCCGATCATGGCCGGCGGCACGCTCGTGACGGCGCTGGCCTTCATGTTCGCGCAGAACGTCTACTTGGCTCTCTCCGCCGTCGCCTTGTACCCGCTCCAGATCTGGCTCATCCCGCTCCTGCAGGCGAAGGTCAATGGCCTGACCAAGCAGCGCACGCGCCTGGTCAGGCAGCTCTCGGACCAGATTTCCGAGACGACCGGCGCAATGAACGAGATCAACGCGCTCGGCACGGTCCGCTTCCGCCTTTCGCAGTTCTCTTTCAACTTGCTGCGGAACTTCGAGCTCCGCTTTCAGATCTTCAAGTACAAGTACCTCATCAAGTTCATCAACAACTTCATCGGCGAGCTGACGCCGTTCTTCTTTTTCACGATCGGCGGGTACCTCGTCATCCAAGGCGATTTGACGAAGGGCGCGCTCGTCGCTGCTCTCGTCGCCTACAAGGACCTGAATCCGCCCTGGCGCGAGCTCCTGGAGTTCTACCAATCCTGGCAGGACGCTCGCGTGCGCTACGATCTCGTGGTCGAGCAGTTCGCGCCTCCGGGCATGCTGACCGAAGCGCGGCAGTTCGGGGTCGCTGCGGAGGCGCAGCCCGGCGACGCGCCGTCCGACACGCGCTTGACGGCCGAGGCGGTCAGCCTGATCGACGAGAGCGGCTTGCCGCTGCTGGAGAACGCCAACGTCGTGGTCGCGCACGGCGAGAGCGCCGCCATCGTCGGGCCGGAGGGCGGCGGGCGGCGCGAGCTGGCTCTGACGCTCGGCGGCATCGCGGACCCGACCGTCGGCCAGGTGCGGCTCGGCGGCGAGCCGCTGCAGGCGATCTCACGCGACGCGCTGTCGCTGCAGCTCGGCTTCGTCTCGGCGTCGCCCTTCTTCTTCCTCGGCACGCTGCACGACAACCTCACCTACGGGCTGAAGCGCCGCCCGAGCACCCCCGAGGAGCCGACATCGGAGCAGCGCCGGGTCGCGCAGGAAGCGGCCATGACCGGGAACCCGACGGACGATCCGAACCTCGACTGGATCGACTACGGCCTCGCTGGGGCGCGCGACCGCGATTCGCTGCTGCCCCGCATACGCGAGGCGCTCGCCGCGTCCGATCTCTTGGACGACGTGCGCGAGCTTGGCCTGCGCGGCGTCATCGACCCGGCCAAGCGGCTCGACGTGGCGGAGCTGGTGCTGCGCGCCCGGCGCGTTCTCATGCCGCGCCTTTCCGATCCGGCGCTGGCACCCTACTGCGTGCCCTTCGACGTCACGCGCTTCAACGACCTGCTCTCCGTCGGCGAGAACCTGATGTTCGGCGCCGCCGTCGGCGACGGCATCGACGCCCAGAACCTGGCGGGCAATCCGCATGTCATGGCCGTGCTGGAAGCCGGGGGGATAGCGGAGACCCTGGCCGAGGCGGGCATGCGCACGGCCACCACGCTCGCCGACATCTTCCGCGGCCTGTCGGCCGGGCACGAGATCATCCAGCGCTACAGCTTCGTGGACAAGGACGAGCTGACCGCGCTGGAGAGCGCCGTGCTGCGCCTCCAGCGCGGCGGCGGCACGGCCGCCGGCGAGGACCGCGCGAAGTTCGTTTCCCTCGCGCTGCGCATGGTCCCCGGCATCCACCGACTCGACGTCATCGACGACGACATCAAGGCCCGCATCGTCGCGGCGCGCCACCGCTTCGCCGTCGAGCTGCCGCCGCAGCTGCGCTCGTCCATCGAGTTCTTCGATCGCGATCGCTACATCCGCTCGCGCTCGATCAAGGAGAACCTGCTCTTCGGCAAGCTCGCCCCCGGCCAGGACCAGCCGGGAAGCCGGATGGAGCGGATGGTCCAGTCGCTGCTCGAGGAGACCGGCGTCGGGGCGCTGTTCGACAAGGTCATCGATGTCGGCCTCGAGAACGACGTCGGCCTCGGCGGCAGCCGCCTGCCGGCTGCCATGCGCCAGAAGCTCGGGCTGGCGCGCATCCTCCTCAAGCGGCCAGCGATCCTGGTGCTCGACGATACCGGCGGCCAGCTCGAGCACGCCGCCCAGCAGCGGCTGGTAAAGTCCGTGCTGGAGCACATGCGAGGCCGAAGCGTCGTCTGGGCGATGCAGAGCTATGGCCTGGCGCGCCACTTCCAGCATATCGTGCTCGTCCAGGGCGGGCGCATCGCGGCGGACGGCAGCTTCGAGGAGCTCTCCAAGCCCGGGACGCCGTTCCACGCCCGCATGTCGCAGGAACACTGATCAGCCCCGAGGCGCCGACCGATGAGTGCGCACCGATGAGCCTGCAACAGGACATGGAGCTGCTGCGCAGCATCCCGATGTTCGCCGGCATGGAGCCGAGCCGGCTGAAGCTGCTGAGCTTCACCAGCACGCGAGTCAGCTTCATGCCCGGGGAATCCTTCATCCGTCAGGGCGAGGTCGGCGACGCCGCCTATGTCATTGTCGAGGGCGAGGCGGAGGTCGTGATCGAGACCGCGCAGGGCGAGTCGGTCCTGAGCGCTGTCGGAAAGCACAGCCTGATCGGCGAGGTCGCGCTCCTGCATTCCGGATACCGGACGGCGACGGTGCGCGCGCGCTCGCCCTTGGTCTGCATGAAGATGACCAAGGACGTCTTCTTCCACCTGCTGCGCGACAGCCCAGACTTCGCGCTCGCGGTCATGCGCGACCTGGCGCGCCGCGTCGACCGCTCGACCGAGCGGCTGCGCAACGCGCTCGTCGAGTTGCGCGAGCACCAGGGCGCGCAGCACGGCACGCAGGCATGACGTTTGTTGCGATCGGCGCGCAAACGGGCAGCGCGGCACCGCCGCTCCGGGGAATAGGGGCGAGCGGGAGACCGAATCGCGCGAGCGGAACCTGACGGCCTCCGGGCAGCCCGCGGCAGGAGCACGATTCTCGCGGCGCTTCATGATCCGTTGAACCGACCCTGCGATTAAGCTAGTTGAGCATGTGGAGTGGCCGGTTCAGCCGGTGACGGGTGGCAGCGGACGGCTTGATGACGCTCAACGTCGTGCAGGCGAACTCGGGAAGCCAGGCTGATCGGGCGTTGCGCCTCGATCGCGACCGTTATGTCGCGTTCGCGTTCTGCTCGGCGGACCTGCTGCTCGAGCTCGACCCGCGCCACAAGATCATCTTCGTCTCCGGGGCCGCGATGGCGCTCGTGGGGCGCGCCACGAACGCCCTCCAGAACAAGAGCTTCCTGGATTTCGTCGCGACGTCGCATCGCGGCGCCGTGGTGGCCATGCTCGACCAGGCGGCCGGCGGGCAGCGCGCTGTCGAGGTGCCGGTCAGCCTGACGAACGAGATGGGCTCGCCGGTCCCCGTGCGCGCGAGCGTCTACGTCTCGAAGAAGCTGGGCGGGCACTTCTTCGTCTCGCTGCAGCCAGGGATGACGCCGAAGCCGCGCTCGCAGGCCCTGGCCCAGGCCCTCGCCGCCGCGCCGCCGGCAGTGCCCGGCCTCGGAGCGGGCGCAGGCGGCGGAGCCGGAGCCGGAGGCGGCGGAGCCGGAGGCGGCGGAGCCGGAGGCGGCGGAGCCAGCGGCGGCGGTGTGGGCGGCGGCGGTGCGGGCGGCGGCGGCCAGACGATCGTGGTCGACCAGGAAGGCGTGGCCGCTGGACCGGCGACGATGATCTACCGCCAGACCGGCGGACAACAGGGCGGCCCGGACGCGATCATCGTCGAGGAAGAGGCGGCGGCCGCCGGCGCCCAGTCGATGGTCTACAAGAAGGTCGGCGGGAACCAGGCTGGCCCTGAGCAGATCGTTGTGCCCGTGGAGGATCTGCCGGCAGGGGCGCAGTCGCTCACCTATCGGCAGGCTGGCGCCCAGGGGCAGGGGCCGACGACCCTGACGATCGGCGACGGCAGCCCGGATGCGGCCGGGCCCGGCGCTCAGGCAGCGGCCGCTCAGGCGGCGGCCAATGCCGCGCGTATCCAGGTCCAGGCCGCGGCTCAGGCGGCTTCCGCCCAAGGCTTCGTGCCGGCCCCCCCTGTTCCGGTCCTGCCGCCCGCGGCCGCCGGCGAGCCGCCGAAGCCGCGCTCGATCGACTTCGCCGGCCAGCTCCAGAACAAGCTGGACACGCTCCTGAAGCGCGGCGACGACGTCAAGATGACGATGATCGCCCTGGACGGGGCGAACGAGCTGAAGGAGCGCATCGGCGGCGAGGGCTGGACGCAGCTCAAGACCGAGCTCGCGGCGACCGCGCGCGGCTCTTCGCTCGACGGCGAGACCGCCGGCATGGTCGGCGAGGACAAGATCGGCGTCGTTACCGGCGCCGGGACCGACGTGAAGGCCCTGGAGGCGCGCATCGCCGCCGTCGCCAAGGCCGCCGACCCGACCGGCATCGGCATCGTGGCCACGGCGGCCACGGTGGACCTGGACAAGACCGCGCTGTCGGGCGACGAGGCGGCGAGCGCCCTGATCTATGCCGTCAAGCGCATGGCCGACGCGCCGCCGGGCGCCGTGACCATCGAGAAGATGCGGGAGACGCTCGGCGAACGGGTCGCGGAGACCAGCAAGCGCATCGCCGAGGCGAAGCAGGCGATCGCGGGCAGCGGCTGGAAGGTAGCGTACCAGCCCATCGTCGACCTGAAGACCCGCCACCTGCACCACTACGAGGCGCTCGTGCGCTTGCAAGGCGCCGAGTTCGGCGCAAGCCCGTTCGAGTTCATCCGGTTCGCCGAGGACACCGGCCTGATCTGCGACTTCGACCTCCGGCTGTGCCACGACGTCGCCGACGCTCTGCAGGGCGGAAAGGTGAAGGTCTCGACCGCGGTGAACGTGTCCGGCCGGTCGATCGAGACGCCGGCCTTCGTCGCCGGCCTGTTCGACCTCTTGGACAACATGCCCGACCTGAAGGGCAAGCTGCTGTTCGAGATCACGGAATCCTCGCGCATCCGCGACCTCGGCGGGACCAACAAGATCGTGCAGCAGATCCGCAAGAAGGGCTTCGAGGTCTGCCTCGACGATTTCGGCTCGGGCGAGAGCGCGTTCGAGTACCTGCGCGCCCTCGACGTCGATTTCGTCAAGATCGACGGCAGCTACGTGCAGCTGGCCGAGAAGGAGAAGAAGGGCAAAGCCTTCCTCGCTGCCATGGCGGCCCTCTGCACCGCCCTCGGCATCCAGACTGTGGCAGAGCGCATCGAGGACGAGACGCTCATCCCGTTCATGCTGCGCTGCGGCATCCGCTACGGCCAGGGATACCACTTCGGAAAGCCGGCCTTTCCGGACCAGCTCGTCGTCGAGGCGCCGAAGCCTCCGCCGGCTGAAGCACCAGCGCCGAGCCCGGCGCGGCAGGCATTCGCGGCGAACCTGATGCCGGCCGGCCCGGATGATCAGTCCTACCGCCTGTGGCGCCGCAGCCGCTGGGATCCCTGAGCCCCGATCGATTGCGGAAGGAACCGGTCGTGGCCGAGCCGATGGCGGAGATCACGCGCGCGCTGCAGATCTATTTCGACGCGCTGCATGACGGCGACGTGGCCAAGGTCCGCGCGGTCTTCCTTCCCGGCGCCCATCTCTACTCGGCCTCCGACGGCCCGCTCCTCGACATACCGCTGGAGAAGTACGTCGAGATCGTCGCGGGACGGCCGTCGCCGCGCAGCCGCGGCGAGACGCGCCGCGACCGCATCGTCTCCGTCGACATGTCGGGTCCGCAGACCGCCCTGGCAAAGGTGGAGTGCGCCATCGGCCCTAAGCTGTTCACCGACTACCTGACGCTTCTCAAGGTCGATGGAAGCTGGCGGATCATCGCCAAGGCCTATCACTACGTCCCGATCGGCTGATCGCCGGCGCGGCGCTGCTCCAGCCAGCGCCGCTTCTCGATCGCGTACAGCGTCATCTCCGCGTCGTTGCGCGTCCACGCCCACTCGAAGCGCATCCCCGCGCGCTCCATCACCCGGCGCGATCCGACATTGGCCGCTCGCGCTACGCCGACGACCCGATCGAGCCCGCGCGTCTCGAAGGCGAAGGCAAGGGCAGCAGCGACGGCCTCGCTCGCCAGCCCAGCGCCCTGCTCTTCCTGCCTCAACGCGAAGCGCAGCGCGACGGCGTCGAGGTCGGCGCGCTCCATAAGCCCGCAGATGCCGACGAAGCCGCCCGTCTCGCGGCGGCGCAAGACCCACATGCCGAACCCCTTGTCGCGCCACGTCGCCGCATAGCCGGCGACCAGGTTCTCGACCTGGGTCGGCGTCAGGACGCCGTCGCGCATGGTCGCCATGATCTGCGGATCGGCATGGAACGCCACCAAAGCCTCCAGATCGGCCGGGCGGCCCATGGGCATCATGTCGAGGCGGGCCGTCCGCAGCGCCGGCGACTCAGCCATGGCAGGTCGTGCCGCTCTGCACGGGGCGGATTGCTCCCGCGTTCCCGAGGGCTTTGACTTCGCTCCCCGAAAAGGCGCTATGCTTCCGCAGGCGGCCGCAAACCGGCGGCCGCGCCCTATTTCCCTGACTGAAAGGCCGCCCCATGGTCCACGCGTCCCCCGCCCGCGGCAACTCGCTAGCGGCGCGCGACATCGCCTCGGTGCTCCATCCTTACACCAACCTGAAGAAGCACGAGTCCGCCGGGCCCATGATGATCAGCGAGGGCCGCGGCGTCTACGTCACCGACGACGCCGGCAAGACCTACATCGAGGGCATGGCGGGCCTGTGGTGCACGTCGCTCGGCTTCAACGAGGAGCGCCTGGTCGCGGCGGCCGTGAAGCAGATGCGGCGGCTGCCCTACTACCATGCGTTCAACCACAAGAGCTACGACGTGGCCGTCGATCTTGCCGAGCGCTTGATCGAGCTGGCGCCCGTGCCGATGTCCAAGGCGTTCTTCGCCAACTCCGGCTCCGAGGCGAACGACACCGTCGTCAAGTTCGTCTGGTACTACAACAACGCGCTCGGCCGCCCGAAGAAGAAGAAGATCATCTCGCGCATCAAGGGCTATCACGGCGTCACGGTCGCATCGGCGAGCCTGACCGGGCTGCCGAACAACCACCGCGACTTCGACCTGCCGATCGCCAACATCCTGCACACGAGCTGCCCGCACTACTACCGGTTCGGCAATCCGGGAGAGAGCGAGGCGGACTTCGTCTCGCGCTGCGCCGCCGACCTCGAGGCGCTGATCCAGAAGGAGGGCGCCGACACGATCGCGGCCTTCATCGCCGAGCCGATCATGGGCGCAGGCGGCGTCATCGTGCCGCCTTCGGGCTATTTCGAGAAGATCCAGCCGATCCTCAAGAAGCACGACATCCTGCTGATCGCCGACGAGGTGATCTGCGGTTTCGGCCGCACCGGCAACATGTGGGGCAGCGAGACGCTGTCGATCAAGCCGGACATCATGACCATGGCCAAGGCGCTGTCCTCGGCCTACCTGCCGATCTCGGCCGTGCTGATCGGCCAGCGCGTCTACGAGGCGCTGCGCGAGAACAGCGACAAGATCGGCGTCTTCGGGCACGGCTACACCTACACGGCGCACCCCGTGGCCGCAGCGGTCGCGGTCGAGACCCTCAAGATCTATGCCGAGCGCGAGATCGTCGGCCATGTGCGCAAGGTCGGTCCGCGGCTCCAGGCCGGGCTGCGCAAGCTGGCCGACCACCCGCTGGTGGGCGAGGTGCGCGGCCTCGGCCTGTTCGGCGCGATCGAGCTGGTCGCCGACAAGAAGACGAAGGCGAGCTTCGACCCAAAGCAGGCGGTCGGCCCCTTCATGGCCAAGCGCTGCGAGGAGCACGGGCTGATCGTCCGCGCGATGGGCGGCGACTCGATCGCCGTCTGCCCGCCGCTGATCATCACGGAGGACGAGATCGACCTCCTCCTGCAGCGCTACACGAAGGCGCTGGAGGACACCGCGGCGCACGTCAAGCAGCAAGGCCTCGCCAAGGTGGCGTGACGCCCGGCGGCACCGGGTCCGCCCGCCCCGAGGAGCGCCCGCGAGCCGGCGCTCCTCGGGCGGGCGGCGATTTGGGTCCCGGGAATTGATCAAGGTCAAGGATGAGACGCCGGCCTGCGGTGTCGTCTAGGCGGGACAAGGCGACAAGCCTCGGTCGGGAGGGGACGCGGCCATGGACTACGACCTGTTCTTCGCGGAGCAGCTGGCCGGCCTGAAAGCCGAGGGCCGGTATCGCGTCTTCGCCGAGCTTGAGCGCCAGGTCGGGCGCTATCCCCAGGCATTGCGGCACGTGCGCGGGCCGAGGGGCCGCATGGTCGAGACCGTGACCGTGTGGTGCTCCAACGACTATCTGGGCATGGGGCAGCACGCCAGGGTCATCGAGGCGATGCACCAGGCGCTCGACCGCTGGGGCGCCGGCGCGGGCGGGACGCGCAACATCTCCGGCACGACGCACGCCCATGTCGAGCTCGAGCTGAGCCTGGCCGACCTGCACCGCAAGGAAGCGGCGCTCGTCTTCACGTCAGGCTACGTCGCCAACGAGGCGGCCCTGTCGACGCTGTCGTCGATGCTGCCGGGCTGCGTCGTGCTGTCCGACGCCAAGAACCACAACTCGATGATCGCGGGCATCCGCAACGGCCGCGCGCAGAAGCAGGTCTACGCCCACAACGACCCGGACGACCTCGACCGGCGCCTCGCCGCCCTGCCGCGCGACGTTCCCAAGATCGTCGCTTTCGAGAGCGTCTACTCCATGGACGGCGACATCTCGCCGATCCGCGAGACTTGCGCCGTGGCGAAGCGGCACGGCGCGCTGACCTATCTCGACGAGGTGCATGCCGTCGGCATGTACGGCCCGCGCGGCGGCGGCGTCGCCGAGCGCGACGGCGCCCTGGACTTGATCGACGTGGTCCAGGGAACGCTCGGAAAGGCGTTCGGCTTGGTCGGCGGCTATGTCGCCGGGTCGGCCAACGTCATCGACTTCCTGCGCAGCTTCGGCCAGGGCTTCATCTTCACGACGGCGCTGCCGCCGGCGATCGCTGCCGGCGCGCTTGCCAGCGTCGAGCACCTGAAGGCGAGCGACGCCGAGCGCGCGGCGCAGCGCGCCAACGTCGGCGCCGCCAAAGCGGCGCTCGCCGCGGCCGGGATCCCCGTCAAGCCCGGGCCGAGCCACATCCTGCCGGTCATGGTCGGCGACGCTGCGCGCTGCCGGGCGGCGAGCGACATGCTGCTGCGCGACCATGCCATCTACATCCAGCCGATCAACTACCCGACCGTAGAGCGCGGCACGGAACGCCTGCGCGTGACGCCGTCGCCGCTGCACCGGTCGGACGACATCGCCGCTCTCGCAGCTGCGCTGCGCTCCGTTTGGGACAAGCTCGGCCTGACCACCGGTGCGATGGCGGAGCGACGCGCGACGGCTCCCGCCTGACGCTGCCGCGCTGCGTCAGGCGCGCGCGGAGCGCAACGCGCCCGCTTGGCCGAGCAGCGGTTCCGCCGCCGGCGCTTCGCAGCGATCGGTCGCCGCGTCCATCGCCCCGACAGACCTGCCGTGGAGATCCTGCCGGCATGGCCCTGTCGGAAAAGCCGCCGGCATAGCCCTGCCGCGCATGCCGAAGATCTCGCGTGCTCCCTACACTCTGTCGTGCATGCCTCTGGACGATCGAAGGGGCGCGTCCTATATTGTCTCTGCGAGTCGCTCGCAATGACCGAGCAAGTCCGCGGGACATAATGTGCGCCGTGGCGCATCGAGGAGCTACGGCCGATGTTCAAGGACCAATCGCTCATCCCCGCCGAGGCGACGCGCCTTGCGGCCCTGGGCTTTCTTGCCGAGCTGCCGCTCTCCTACGCCGAATTGGCGACCCGGGTGCGCCACCTGACATCGCGCGTCGCCGGCCCGTCGCTCGACCTGATCAGCGCGCCGCTCGAGCTCCTGCGCTTCGAGGGCTTGGTCCTGGCGGAGGGCGACGAGGCGGCGCCGGCCGAGCAGCGCCGGCTGTCGCTGACCGAGCGCGGCCGTGCGGAGTTCGAGCGCCTGATGCAGGCCTCCGTCCGCGCTCCGGTCAACGACCTGGGCAAGCTGGTCATCGCGCTCAAGCTCAAGTTCCTGCACCTGGTAACGGCGGCGGATGCGGCGCGCCAGGCCGACCTCCTCGTCGAGCTCAACGAGCGGGAGCTCGCCCGGTTGCGCGACCTGCGCGCCAGCGAGGGCGAAGGCATCGGCCACCTCGCCGGATGGCTGGATCTCGAGATCGCTGCCGTCGCAGGGCGCCTCGACTGGTTCAGGGCGCTGCGCGACCGCGTCTCGGAGTCAACCCCGACCTAGGCCTGTCAGCGCTCCCGTCCGCGGCGCCGGTCGCGCCAGGGCGAGAGTCGCCGCCATCGCCTGCCGGAAGAGCATCCGGAGCCAGAAGGCGCGCCACGGTTTGCAGCACGCGCGCGGCCTCGTCGGGCATCTCCTCGCGGATATGCGCGGCAAACCCGTCCGTGGCGATGATCCCTGCATAGACGCGCGCCAAGCGCACGGCCGAGACGCGGTCTCCCCGGGCGAGCACGTCATCGATATGGCTGAGCGCGCCCCGCCCGAGCGCCATGGCGAAAGCCGGATCGCCGCGATGCTGTCCCGCCATCGTGCCGAGAGCGCTGAGGAGCGCCCCGATGCGCGCGTCGTCGCCGCGCCGCGCCGCGTCCAGCACCAACCCGGCCGCTGCGTCCGCCTGCTCCAGCGCCACGGCGTCGTCCGCCGGGAAGGCGCGCGCCATGTCCGCCAGCATGTCGTAGACGGCAGCGGCCTCGCCATCGTCCTCGGCATCGCCGAGCGCGAAGATGAGCGCCTTCGCGGCGCGCGCGACGCACTCGCGCGCGACGGGGTCGTCGCCCAGGCGCGCCATGTCGGCAAGAAGCTCGTCGAAGAGGCCGCGTGCCTCTGCCAGCGCGCCGCTATCGCTGGCAAGCGACACGAGCACGGCGCCGCAATGCAGCCGCAGGCGGGGGCCGTCCGCATCGTCGGGGCGCGCGGCGACGAGCTCGCCGGCAAGCGCATAGATCTCGCGGTACCTCGTGAGGCTTGCTTGCGGATCGGCGCCATCGCCGAAGATGTCGCCGCTCAGCTCCCGCCACAAGCCGGGGGTCAGCAGAGGGCGCGCTCCGCCACCCGCGCCGGCGCTCATTCTCTCTGCCCGGCGGGGTCGGGTCGGACGTCCTGCGGACGTTGTGCGTCGGTCACGCCGATCCCTCCACCGTCGCGGAGGATGGGCGGCGCCAGCGCTGCTGTCAATTCAGCCTTACGGTCGGCCGTAGGGCGGGCGGAACGGGAACGGCCCGGCAGGAACCGACTGTCCCTGCCGGCACCGGCCGGCTATCAGTCGGCGGCCTTCTCGACCGAGCCGCCGCTCTCGCCGCCCTCGCCGAGCCCGACGGCCATGGCGTAGAGGTCGAGCAGCTCTTGCTGCTCGCGCCGATCTTGCGCGTCCATCTTCCGCAGCTTGATGAGCTGCCGCATGACCTTGGTGTCGAACCCCGTGGACTTGGCTTCGGCATAGACCTCGCGGACGTCGGCGCCCAACGCCGCCTTCTCTTCCTCGAGTCGCTCGATGCGCTCGATCAACGAGCGCAGGCGCTCCGCCGCGACGCCGCCGATATCCGCCATGGTCCGTCCTTCCTGCCGCTGTTGCCGCGTGATCGTCTCGCGCCGGCCCTTGGGCCGGCCCTTGGAACGAGTCGCGGAGCATTAAGCCGGCGCGCGTCGTCTGGCAACGGGTGTGGATAACTCCGCTTGCAGCACGCGCTGGCGCCGCAAGTGCGTGCCGGAGGATCGCCCGTCCGGCGGCTTCGTTCAGTGCGCGTGCAAGCCGCGCTTCTCGTCCTCGGCGAACTGCTTCTTGGCCTCCGCCGACGCTTCCTTCTGGTGCTTCGCTTTCCACGCGTCGTACGGCATGCCGTAGACCGCCGTGCGCGCGGCCTCCATGTCGACCGGCACGCCGCGATCCTTCGCCGCTTTGGCATACCACTTCGCCAAGCAGTTGCGGCAGAAGCCGGCGAGGTTCATCAGGTCGATGTTCTGCACGTCCGCGCGCTTGCGCAGGTGCTCGACCAAGCCGCGGAACGCGGCGGCCTCCAGCTCCGTACGGGTCTTGTCGTCCATGGCAGAGCCTCCTCCAATGGCAGGCGACGAATATGGTGCGATCCGCCGCGCCGATCCAGGCGTCTCGGGCAATGCGCTTGGGCTGGGCGGCTCTGGCAAGGCGCCTCAGGCCGTGCCGGCGACCGTCTCGGCGATGAGCCAGTCGACCACGGCGCGCAACGCTTCCGTCCGGTCCGCCCCGGCGGCCAGGGCTTCTAGCAGCACGCCGCGCTGCCGGTCCGCGCTGGTGCCGCGCGCGAGGATCGCGCGCGCGTGCTCGACCTCCGCGACGCAGCCGAACGCCTCGGCGTCCTCGCGCACCAGCGCCAGGATCTCCTCGACGAGGCCGAGGGCCGGCTCGACCTTGCCCTTGCCGAAATCGACGAGGCCGCGCTCGAAGCCGTAGCGCTGCGCGCGCCAACGGTTCTCCTCGATCAGCATGCGCGCGTAGACGCGCCAGCGCTGGTTTGCCCGGCGCAGCCGGTGCAGCATCGAGAGGATGCAACGATAGATCGCAGCGACCGCGAGCGCATCCTCGAGCCGCGTGCAGACGTCGGCGATGCGCATCTCGACGGTGGGGAAGCGGGCGCTCGGGCGGATGTCCCACCACAGCTTGGTCGCGTCCTCGACTAGCCCCGCCTTCACCAGCACGTCGACGTGCCGCTTGTACTCGCCGAAGCTCTCGAACGCCTCGGGCAGGCCGGTGCGCGGCAGCTCGCGGAAGATGCTCAGCCGGTAGGATTTGAGCCCGGTGTCAGCGCCGCGCCAGAACGGGGAGGACGTCGCCAGCATCAGGAGGTGCGGCAGGAAGTAGCGCACCTGGTTCATCAGGTCGATGCGCAGCTCGTCGTCAGGGATCCCGACATGGACGTGCATGCCGCAGATCACGAGCCTACGGCCGACCACCTGCAGGTCTTGCGCGATCGCGGCGTAGCGCGCCTTGTCGGTCGGCTGCGTCGACTCCCACTGCGCGAAGGGGTGCGTCGAGGCGGCGATCGGCGCCAGGCCGAACTCGGCGGCGACGGCGGCGATGGTCCGGCGCAGCAAAGCAAGCTGCGCGCGCGCCTCGGCGAGGCTGGTGCAGACCGTGGTGCCGACCTCGATCTGGCACTTCAGGAACTCCGGAGCGACCTGGTCTCGCAGCAGTGACTGCGCGCGCTCCATCATGGCGGGCGGCGGGTCGATCTTGAGGTCGCGGCTCTGGCGATCGACGAGGAAGTACTCCTCCTCGATGCCCAGAGTGAACGGCAGCGCCCCTGCCATCCTCAGCCGCGCGCGCGGTAGGTCGCGGGATCTGCCAGGATCGGCGCGAGATGGCGCGCCAGCAGCGCCGCCCAGGCCTCGGCCCCGGCCGGCGTGTCGATCAGGTCCTGGCGGATCTCCAGCAGCACGTTGGGGTAGCCGTGCGCGTCCGCGTGCCGGGGCACGGTGTAGCCGAACTGCCCCTTGCGGCCGGAATAGGGCTCGTTGTCGCCGACCGTGAGGTCGCGCTCCGCGCGCAGCGCGGCAAGCAGCGGCAGAGGGATGCGCCCGTCCTCGTCCCACAGCACGCCGACATGCCAGGGCCGTGCCTCGCCCTTCATGACAGGCGTGAAGCTGTGCACGGAGATCAGCGCCGGCGGCCGGCCGCGCGCGGCGACGCCGGCGACGCGCCGCGCCACGGCGTCGTGGTAGGGGCGGAAGTACCGTGCGACGCGCGCCGCGCGAGCCGCCGCGTCGAGGCCGCGATTGCCCGGCACGATGGTGCCGTCGCTGATGACCGGCACCGCCGTCGGATCGTCAGGGTCGCGGTTCGGGTCGATGACCAGGCGCGAGAAGGACGCGATGACAGCCGGCGCGTCGAGCGCCGCCGCCAGGCACCGCGCGACGTCGGCGGCGCCGATGTCGTAGCCGATGTGGCGCGTCAGCTCGGTGGGATCGAGGCCGAGACCGTGCAGATCGGCCGGGACCTCGTTGCCGCCGTGGTCGCAGACCAGCACGGCGCTCGCATTGCCGTCCGGGTTGACCTCGGTGAAGGCATGGTGGCCGGCCGGAGCCGAGGAAAGCGCGGCGCGCGGTCGCGTGCTCATGGAAGGGCGATAGCGCAGCGCCTTCCCCGGCGCAACCCCCGCCCTTGCCCCCGAAACCGCAAGCAAGCGACGTCACCTCGGCCGCATCAGCGGAACCGCGCCACGGCCGCGCGACCCTCGCGCACGGCTTGGCTGGATTCGCGGCTGGCGCATCGCACCAGCTTGGCCGCGCGCAGGCCATCGGCCCGTCGGATCGCCAGGTAGTCGTCGATGCCGCGCCGCCCCGTGACGAAGCGCGGCGCCGCAGCCTGCAGCACCTTGCGCACGCGCCCGGCCTCGTCGCTCTTCAGCGCCCCGCACCGGGCATGGATGCCCTCCATCAGGAGGATGCGGTCGAAATCGACCGAGTCGAAGGCCTTGGGTGGCCCCGGCGGCGGCCCCGTCGGCGGCGAAGCCGGAGTGGCAGCAACGGAGACCGCCAGCAGCGGCGCCTCTTGCTGCGTCGCACGTGCGGCCGGTCTGGGCGGCGCGAGGTCCGCTGCGGCAGCCGGCTTGCGCACCGGGGCCGCCGGCAAGGGCGCCGGCAGCGGCAGCATGGTCACGGTCTTGGCATCGGGCATGGCGATGCCGAGATCGGGGAGCGCCTTGGCAAGAGCCGCCAGGCGGTCGTCCGGGCTGCCCTCCAGCTCCGCCAGGGAGTCCGTCACCGTGCGGCGGAAGTCGCGGCGGTTGCAGAGCACCAGGCGCCCGCCGGAGAGGCGCATCAGCATCTCGGCCGCCGAGCCGTCGATCAGCTCACGCGCCCTGTCGATCTCGTGCCGTGCATAGCCATAGGAGAGGAGCGAGCCCAGGAACTCCTGCTTGCCGCGCTCGAGGCGGCCGGCGAGGAGCTCGCGCTTGTCAGCGGGGAACCACGGGCACTCCGTGGCAATGCGGATGCCGGCCAGCACGCTGCCGACCTGGAGCGCAGCACCCAGGAGCTCGACGTCACGGCCCTCGGCTCCGGGCGCGCCGGTCCCGGCGGCCCCGGCCCCCCGAGTCGCGGCAAGCAGAACGAGCATTCCTGCGGCGAGCAGCCGACGAATCAGCATGAAAGTCACGCGAACCCCCACGCTGTCAGTGTCGGCCTTCAAGATTGACGAATGGTTTCCGCCCCCCGCCGCCGCCATCCGCTCGGCCTCGACTGCGCGGACGGGCGGAAGATCGGCGCAGCAGCCCGGCGCTGCGACTTCGGCGCTTGTCCCATGCCGCCGGCCGCGTCTCACTCGGTCGATGACCGTCCCCTATCCTGCTGCCGTGCCGACGCCGCTGCGCGGCTGGCTCGCCTGGGCCACCGTCGCGCTCTTCTATTTCTACGCCTTCGTCCAGCGCACGGCGCCGAGCGCGATGATCGACCCGCTGATGCGCGACTTCGCCGTCGGCGGCGCCGTGCTCGGCAACCTGCTGGCATTCTACTTCTACGCCTATGCCGGCCTGCAGCTGCCCGTCGGAGCGCTGCTCGACCGCTACGGCCCGCGCCGTCTGATCACCTTCGCCGCTGCGCTGTGCACGGGCGGATGCGCGCTTTTCGCGCTGGCCGAGCAGCTCCCCCTCGCCTATCTCGGCCGCTTCCTCGTCGGCGTCGGCGCCGGCGTGACCTTCGTCGGCGCCCTCCTCGTCGCCACCCGATGGCTGCCGCGCGAGCGCTTCGCTCTCTTCACCGGCCTCACCCAGCTCGCCGGCGCGCTCGGCGCCTGGGCCGGCCAGGTGCCCGGCGCGATGCTGGTCGAGGACATCGGCTGGCGCGGCACGATGCTCGTCGGCGCCTCGATCTCCCTGGCGCTGGTCGCCGCCGTCTGGCTCCTCGTGCGCGACTGGCCGCCCGGGGCCGCGCCGCGCGGCGCCGCAGCGCAGAGCTGGGCGACCATCGCCGCCGGGCTCGGCGTGCTGCTGCGCCGGCGCGTCATGTGGCTGGCCGTGCTGTACGGCTTCTGCGTCACCGGCCCGATCCTCGCCTATGGCGGGCTCTGGGGTGTCGCCTACATGCAACAGGTCCACGGCATGGCCCGCGAGAAAGCCGCTTTCGTCATGAGCATGATGATCGTCGGCTGGGCCATCGGGGCGCCTCTCTGCGGCTGGCTGCAGGACAAGCTGCCGCGCCGCCGGCCGCTGATGATCGGCGTCACCGCCGTCGCAGCGCTGGCATTGGGCGCCGCGATCTACGTGCCGGGCCTCGCCTTGCCCGCGCAGATGGCGCTCTATGTCGTCGCCGGCTTCGGCGCGACAGGCGTGACGCTCGCCTTCGCCTACCTGCGCGAAGCCAATGCGGGCAACCTGACCGCGACCGCCTTCGGCATCCTCAACACGGGCACGGTCGGCGGCGGCGCGGTGATGCAGCCGCTGGTCGGGCTGCTGCTCGACCTCAACTGGGACGGCGCCATGGTCTCGGGCGCGCGGCTCTACAGCGCCTCGGCTTACGACACAGCCTTCGCGATCCTGCCCTGCGTCTACGCCGTCGCGGCCTTTGCCGCCTGGCTCCTGCCGGAGCCCGGCGATGCCGAGCTCGGCGGTCGCCGCGACGCGCGGCCCTGACGCCGTCCCGGGCGGCTAGCCCGCGCAGCGTCTTCCGGGATAGGCTCGCCCCGTTGGACGCCGGAGCAAGACCGACAGTGACCGTGCCATCGCCTCGCGCATTCCTGCGCAGCCTGTTCGACGCGGCCGTGGCCGCCGCGGATCCCCGTCGCATCCTGCCGCCCGTCCTCGCGACCATTCCCCGCCCGGCACCCGGGCGCACCCTCGTCGTCGGCGCCGGCAAGGCGGCAGCGGCCATGGCCGTCGCCGTCGAGGACGCGTGGGGCGACAAGCCCGGGGGGCGCATCGAGGGGTTGGTCGTCACCCGCTACGGCCACGGCCTGCCCACGCGCTCGATCGAGGTGGTCGAGGCGGGGCACCCGAACCCCGACGAGGCCGGCGAGGCCAGCGCGCGCCGCATGCTCGCCATGGCCGAGGGGCTCGGCGAGGACGACCTCTTGCTGGCGCTGGTGTCGGGCGGCGGCTCGGCGCTGCTGACCTGCCCGCTGCCCGGCCTCGCGCTCGCCGATCTGAAGGCGCTGACGCGGGCGTTGCTTGCCTGCGGCGCCTCGATCCACGAGATCAACTGCGTGAGGAAGCACCTCTGCGCCCTGTTCGGCGGGCGGCTCGCCGCAGCGGCGCATCCGGCAAGGGTCGTCGGCTTGGCGATCTCCGACGTCCCCGGCGACAACCCCAGCGTCATCGCCTCCGGCCCGACCGTGCCTGACGAGTCGACGCTCGCCGACGCGCGCGCCGTCCTCGCGAAGTACGCCATCGCGCCCGCCTCGTCCATCGCTCGCCACCTGGCCGATCCGGCCAACGAGACGCCGAAGCTGGGCGACCCGCGCCTTGCGCGCGCGGAGACGCGCGTCGTCGTGACGCCCCAGGCGGCGCTGGAGGCCGCGGCGCGGGCCTCCGCCGAGGCCGGCGTCCCGGCCTTCGTCCTCGGCGACCGCATCGAGGGCGAGGCGCGCGAGGTCGGCATCGCCATGGCGGGCATCGCCAAGGGCATCGGCCGCGGCGCCCATTCGCTGCCGCGCCCCTGCGCCGTGATATCCGGGGGCGAGACGACGGTGACCGTGCGCGGCAAGGGCCGCGGCGGGCGCAATGTCGAGTTCCTGCTGGCCCTCGCGGTGGCGCTCGACGGCCAAGCGGGCATCCACGCCATCGCCTGCGACACCGACGGCATCGACGGCACGGAGGACAATGCCGGAGCGATCCTCGGGCCGGACAGCCTGGCCCGCGCTGCCGCGCAGGGGCTCGACCCGAAGGCCGCCTTGGCCGACAACGACGCTTACGCGCTGTTCGCGGGGCTCGGCGACCTCGTCGTCACCGGGCCGACGCGGACCAACGTCAATGATTTCCGCGTCGTGCTCGCGACCTGAGCCGGCCGGGAACGCAGGGAGAGCCATCGCATGCGCCGCAACCGCCGCGCCCGCATCGTCGCCACGATCGGCCCCGCCACGCGCTCGGCCGAGCGGATCGAGGCCCTCGCGCAGGCCGGCGCCGACCTGTTTCGCCTGAACTTCAGCCACGGCACGCACGAGGACCACAAGGTCGCCTTCGACATCATTCGCGGCGTCGAGCGCAAGCTCAGCCGGCCGATCGGCATCCTGATGGACCTGCAAGGGCCGAAGCTGCGCGTCGGGCGCTTCGCCTCCGGCCCGATCGAGCTGATCCCGGGCACGCGCTTCCGCCTCGACCTCGACGAGACGCCCGGCGACACGGCCCGGGCCCCCCTGCCGCATCCGGAGATCCTTCGGGCGCTCAAGCCCGGCGACGACCTGCTGCTCGACGACGGCAAGCTGCGGCTCAGGGTCGAGGCCTGCGACGGGCGCTCGGCCGACACGATCGTCATGGTCGGCGGCCGGCTGTCCGAGCGCAAGGGCGTCAACGTCCCCGGCACCTTGCTCGACATCTCGCCGCTGACCGAGAAGGATCGGCGCGACCTGACCTACGGCCTCGACCTCGGCGCCGACTGGGTCGGGCTCTCCTTCGTGCAGCGCGCCGAGGACGTCGCCGAGGCGCGCCGGCTCATCGCCGGCCGCGCCGCGGTGATGGCGAAGATCGAGAAGCCCTCGGCCGTCACCGAGCTCGACCGCATCATCGAGCTGGTCGATTCCTGCATGGTCGCGCGCGGCGACCTCGGCGTGGAGCTGCCGCCTGAGGACGTGCCGGGCATCCAGAAGCGCATCGTCTCGGCCTGCCGGCTCGCGGGCAAGCCCGTGGTGGTGGCGACGCAGATGCTGGAATCGATGATCAGCAGCCCGACGCCCACCCGCGCCGAGGCGTCGGACTGCGCCACCGCCGTGTTCGACGGCGCCGACGCGCTGATGCTCTCGGCCGAGACCGCGTCCGGCCAGTACCCGGTCGAGGCGGTCAAGATGATGAGCCGCATCATCGAGCGGGTCGAGCAGGACCCCGCCTATCGCGGCATCATGGACGCGCAGCACCCCTCGCCCGAGCCGACCACCGCCGACGCCATCTCCAAGGCGGCCGGCATGGTCGCCGAGACGACCAAGGCGGCCGCCATCGTCACCTACTCGCTGACCGGCAAGACGACGCAGCGCATCTCGCGCGAGCGCCCGCCGGCCGCGATCATGGGACTGACCACGCGCATCGAGGTGGCGCGCAAGCTGTCGCTGCTCTGGGGCGTGCACAACGTCGTCGCCCACGACGCCACCGACTTCAACGACATGGTCAACGGCGCTGTGCAGATCGCCGTCACCGAGGGCTTCGCCAAGAAGGGCGACCGCATCATCGTCACCGCCGGCGTCCCCTTCGGCGCCGCGGGGAACACCAACGTACTCAGGATCGCCACGGTGTGAGGAGAGCCCGGCGCTCGCCCATCCGTCCACTCGCTCGCGTTGCGAGCGGCTCAGGACGAGGTGGCACGTGGGACGTCACCCAGAGCCGCGTGCGAAGCACGCGAGTCGAAGGATGGGGACGCGACGGCACAGCTGCTACAGCCGCAACGGCGCCAGTGCCGGGTCCTCGAAGTCGCGGGCGATCAGGCGTGCGCCGCTGCCGGTCAGGCCTTCGGCGGCATGGCTGGTCGTGAGCCCGACCGTGAAGATGCCGGCGCCGGCGGCCGCCTGCACGCCGGTCGCGGAATCCTCGAAGGCGACGGCCCGCTCGGCGGCGATGCCGAGCCGCTCCAGCCCGGCGAGGTACGGCGCCGGGTCCGGCTTGCCGACGCCGATCTCCTCGGCGACCACGATCGCGTCCCACACGTCCGCGAGGCCGATCGCGCGCAGCATGTGGAGCGCGTTGAGCCGCGGCGCGTTGGTCACCAGCGCCAGCTTCCGGCCGCGCTGGCGCGCGCGCTCGATCAGCGGCGCCGCGCCCGGCAGCGGGTCCAGCCGCGGCGTCAGGTCGCGGAACAGCGCCTCCTTCTCGACGCCGAGCGCCACGCAGGCCGCCCGGTCGAGCTGCGGCAGCAGGCGGGCGACGATGTCAGGGTTGAGCCGGCCGCTGAAATCCCGGCGGTAGGTCTCGTCGTCGAGCGCGATGCCGAAGCGCGCGAGCACGCTGCCCCAGGTCTGCTTGTGCATGGGGTCGGAGTCGACGAGCGTGCCGTCCAGGTCGAACAGCAGGCCGTCGATGGGGCTGATCATGGCGCTCCGGGGTCGAGGTCGCTCGGCAAGCACTTTCGCCGGCGCGCCGATGTAGGCCGGAGCGGCGCGAGCGTCAAGCGGGGGTGGTTCCTTCGCTTGACGCACGCGCTGCACCTGATGACAGCGCGCGCGCGCGGTGCTACGAATTCAGAATTCAGACTGCACCATGCGTCTCGCGCGATGAAGCCGCTGCAGCCGAAGCCCGGCCTGTCCCGTCAGGTCTACCAGTCGATCCTGGACGCGATGGCGGAAGGCCAGCTTGCGCCCGGCGCGCATCTCGTGCAGGAGCGGATCGCGGCGCAGCTCGCCGTGTCCCGCCACCCCGTCCAGCAAGCCCTGGCGATGCTGCGCAACGACGGGCTGGTGGAGGAGCGCGGCAAGCGCGGCCTGTTCGTGGCGCCGCTCGACCTCCAGACCGTGTCGCACCGCTACCAAGTCCGCGCGGCTCTCGACGGGCTCGCAGCGCGGCTCGCGGCGGAGCGGGCGCGGAGCGACTGCGCGGCGGCTGCCCAGATGGCGCGAGAGGGCGGCGCGCTCCTCGCCGCCGGCCGCGCCGCGATCGCGAAGGGCAGCATCGCTGGCCTGGTCCAGCGCGACGTCGCGTTCCACGAGTTCGTCTACGCAGCGTCCGGCAACCCGCTCATCGCGCAGACCGCCGCCGCGCATTGGCGGCACATGCGCCGCGCCATGGCCGCTGTGCTGCGCCACGCCGGCCCGCCGGCGGCGATCTGGCGGCAGCACGAGAGCATGCTCGACGCCATGGCCGCAGGCGACGCCGATCGGGCCGAGGCGAGCGCGGTGGCGCATGTCCAGGCCGCGGCCGAACGCCTGCGCGCGGCCATGGCGCAGCCGGCGGACGGAAGGACCGCTGGCAGATCGCGCAAGAAGCCGTCGCCGCTCGCCGCCCGGACTCGAGCTGCCAGGACGCGATCCGCCAGGAGCCATGCCTGATGCGCCAGTCCCTGCTCACCCTCGGCCAGATCGTCAGCGCCCGGGCACGGCTGGCGCCCGAGACCATCGGCACCAGAGATCTCGACCGCGCCATGAGCTACCGGCTCTGGAACGCGCGCGCCTGCCGCCTCGCCAACGCTCTGCTCGGCCTCGGCCTCAAGCATGGCGACCGCGTCGCCGTGCTCGCCTACAACTGCATCGAATGGGCCGAGATCTACGCCGCAACGGCCAAGGCCGGGCTGGTCGCCGTGCCGATCAACTTCCGCCTGGTCGGGCCGGAGGTGCGCTACATCGTCGAGAACGCGGAGGCCTCGGCTCTCATCGTCCAGGACGAGCTGGCGGCGACGATCGGCGACATCAGCAGCGACCTCGCCGTGCCCGCCCAGCGCTTCATCCATTTCGGCGCCAGCCTCTGCCCTTCCGGGTTCCGCGCCTATGAGGACCTCCTGGCGGCGGCGAGCGACGCGGAGCCCGGCGTGCCGGTCGCCGCGACCGATCCCTGGATGCTGATGTACACCTCGGGCACGACGGGGAACCCGAAGGGCGCCATCCGCAGCCACCAGGGCGGCGCGCTCCTCTCGCTGGTGACCGAGGTCGAGCTCGGCATCCGCCGGCGCGACAACGCGCTGCTGGTCATGCCGATGTGCCACGCGAACTCGCTCTACTTCTTCGGCGCCTTCGCCTATTGCGGCGCGGCCGCGTCGATCTACTCGCGCAAGAGCTTCGACCCCGAGCACTGCCTGCGCACGCTCGCCGCCACCGGAGCCACCTTCACCTCGCTGGTGCCGACCCACTACATCATGATGCTGGGGCTCCCCGCCGCGGTGCGCGCGCAAAATCCCTGCGACGCGGTCACCCGGTTGATGATCTCCTCGGCGCCGGCCCGGCCGGATACCAAGCGCGCGATCATGGAGATGTTCCGCAACTCCGGCCTCTACGAGCTGTACGGCTCGACCGAGGCCGGCTGGGTGACGATGCTCCATCCCGACGAGCAGTTCACCAAGCTCGGCTCGGTCGGACGCGAGTGCGTCGGCTCGGCACCCGTCCGCATGCTCGACGAGAGCGGAACCGAGGTCGCCGACGGCGCGATCGGCGAGCTCTTCTCCTGCAATGCCTACACCTTCGACGGCTACTGGAAGCTGCCGGAGAAGACGGCGGAGGCGTTCCGCGGTCCCTATTGCAGCGTCGGCGACATGGCCCGGCGCGACGCGGACGGCTACATCTGGCTAGTCGACCGCAAGAAGAACATGATCATCTCCGGCGGCGAGAACGTCTACCCGTCGGAGGTCGAGATCGCCGTCGCCAGCCATCCCGCCGTCAAGGACGTGGCCGTCATCGGCCTGCCCGACGAGAAATGGGGCGAGCGCGTCCACGCCGTGGTGATCCTGCGCGACGGCAAGCACGCCGCCGAGGCGGACATCGTCGCGCATGTGCGCGACCGCCTGGCCGGCTACAAGCGCCCGCGCTCGGTCTCCTTCGTCGCCGAGCAGGACATGCCGCGCACCGCCACCGGCAAGATCCTCCATCGCGTCCTGCGGCAGCGCCTCGGCGCCGCATAGCGCACGGCGCAAGGGCCGTCGCGCAGCATCCGAACAGCAAGGGGAAGGCCATGGCTACCGCCAGCATCGACCTCAACAGCACGCCGGATACCTGCGCTGAATGGATCGCGCGCTTCCTGAAGGCGCAGGGCGTCGACCGCGTCTTCGGCCTCCAGGGCGGGCACATCCAGCCGATCTGGGACCACCTCGCGCGGATCGGCATCCGCATCATCGACGTGCGCGACGAGGGCGCTGCGGTGCACATGGCGCACGCCCATGCCGAGCTGACCGGCGCGCTCGGCGTCTGCCTCGCGACGGCCGGGCCAGGGGTGACGAACTGCGTGACCGGCATGGCGAACGCCGCGCTGGCCCGGGTGCCCGTGCTCCTGATCGGCGGCTGCACCTCGCGACCGCAGGCGAACATGGGGCCGCTGCAGGACATCCCGCATGTCGACATCCTGCGCCCGGTCTGCCGGCAGTCGCGCACCCTGCGCGTGGCCGACCAGGCGATCCGCGAGCTCGACGAGGCGGTGTCCCGCGCCTTCGGCGATCTGGGCGAGCCGGGGCCGGCGTATGTCGAGATCCCGACGGACGTGCTGCGCACGCCGGTCGCGGCCAACCTGGTCCTGGCGGATTGGATGCGGCCCAGGGCGCCGCGCCGCGCGCTGCCCGATCCCGCGGCCGTGGCCGAGGCCGTCGAGACCCTGTGGTCGGCCAAGCGCCTGCTCGTGCTGACCGGGCGCGGCGCCCGGGGCGCCGGCAACGCGCTGGTGCGCTTCCTCGACGCCGCGGGCGGCGTCTATCTCGACACGCAGGAGAGCCGCGGCCTCGTTCCCGGCGACCACAGATCGGTCGTCGGTGCCATGCGCGCGGCGGCCATGACCGAGGCCGACACGGTCCTCGTCATCGGCCGCAAGCTCGACTACCAGCTGGGATACGGTTCGCCGGCGGTGTTCCCCCAGGCGCGCTTCGTGCGCATCGCCGACAACGCTGGCGAGCTGGTGGACAACAGGCGCGGCGCGCCAGAGCTGCTTGCGACCCCGAGCCTGGCCCTCGACGCCATCGTCCAGGCCGCCGGCAACCGCGCGCCGGCCACGGACCGCGCCTGGACCGAGGGGCTGCGCGCGAAGCACCTGCAGCGCGCGGCCGGGGAGAAGAAGACGCCGCCGCTCGGCAGCGACTGCAAGCTGCACCCGGCGGTCATCTTCGACGCCATCAAGCAAGTCGCGCGCAAGGACTACGTCGCCGTCGCCGACGGCGGCGACCTGCTGAGCTTCGCGCGCGTGGGGCTGGAGGCGCAGACCTACATGGATGCCGGCGCTTTCGGCTGCCTCGGCGTCGGCGTGCCTTACGCCATCGCCGCCGCCCTCGCCTTTCCCGGGCGCCAGGTCATCGCGGTGACGGGCGACGGCGCCTTCGGCATCAACGCCATGGAGATCGACACGGCGGTGCGACACGGCGCCAAGGCAGTGTTCATCGTCTCCAACAACGCCGCCTGGAACATCGAGCGCTTCGACCAGGAGGCGAACTACGGCGGCCGCGTCGTCGGCACGACCTTGCGCCATTCCGACTACGCCGCCATGGCGCGGGCGCTGGGCGCCCATGGCGAGCGAGTGGAGAAGCCGGAGGACATGGTGGGGGCGCTGCAGCGCGCCCTGGCCAACGCGCCGGCGCTGATCGACGTGGTGACGTCGCAGGCGGCGGTGTCGTCGGACGCGCGCAAGGGCCTCGGCTTCGTGCCCGACTACCAGCCGCTCACCGCCTGGGACGACGCCGAGCGCAAGCGCCGCGGCCTCGCTTGAGGCTCCGGCGGCGCGTCACGCCGGCTGCGCAGCCGGCCGAGCTATTGCCACGTCGCGGATCGGCAGGTGGATGAGCGCAGCGAAGACGCCGAGGCCGATGGCGATGCCCCAGGCGCCGTCATAGCCGCCGGTCAGGTCGAACAGCCAGCCGGACAGGAAGGCGCCGAGGAAGCCGCCGATCTGGTGGCTCATCAGCACGATGCCGAACAGGCTGGCGAGGTATTGCGGCCCGAACACCTGCGAGACCAGGCCGCTGGTCAGCGGCACGGTCCCGAGCCACAGGAGCCCCATGATCGCGCCGAAACCGAGCACCGTCCATTCGGAGATCGGCAGCACCAGGAACACGACGATCAGCAGCGAGCGCAGCCCGTAAAGCAGGCTCAAGAGGTACTTCTTCCGGTACCTCCCGCCGAGCGCCCCGGCGAGCAGCGTGCCGACGATGTTGAATCCGCCGATGACCGCCAGGGTCATGGCGCCGAGATCCGTCGTCAGGTTGCAGGTGACCAGGTATTTCGGGAAATGCGTCGCGATGAACGAGACGTGGAAGCCGCATACGAAGAAGCCGGCGTTCATCAGCCAGAAGCCGGGATGCCCGCTCGCCTCCTTGAGCGCCGCGCCGAGGCTCTGGCCGCCCGCGCGCGCCTGCCCGCTCGGCGCCGGAGCGGCGGCAGCCAGCGGCATCACGAGGAAGCAGATCACGCCGGCGAGGGCACCGAGCAGGATCAGCGCCGTCGCCCAGCCCAGGCCGCCGATCATCAGCTGCGCCGAGACCGGGATCACCATCTGCCCGAAGGACCCGCCGGCCGAGACGATGCCGAGCCAGAGCGAGCGCTTCTCCGCCGGCATGACGCGGGCGACGATGGACAACACGATCGGGAATCCCGTCGCTGCCCCGGCAATGCCGGTCATGACCCCAGCGGTGAGCGCGAACTGCCAGGGCTCGAAGCTGACTGCCATCAGCGCCACGCCTGCGGCATAGAGCAGCCCGCCGTAGAACAAGACGCGGCCGGCGCCGAAGCGGTCGGCCAGCATGCCGGCCGGCGGCTGCGCGATGCCGGAGACGAGCACGCCGAGGCCGGTGGCGAAGCTGAAGGCCGCGGTCGACCAGGCGAGATCCGCAGTCATCGGCGGCAGGAACAGGCCGAAGCCCTGCCGGATGCCCATGTTGAGCGTCAGGATCACGGCGCCGCAGATCAGCACCACCGTCGGAGCGCGCCACCACATGGCCAACCTACCTTCAAAGCCTATTGCCCGCGAACCGACGCCGGCAGCCGGGAGAAGCCGATGTGCCGCACGCGGAGGGACGCGGCCATCCGGACATCGGCAATGCACTGTTTCCCGCGCGGCACCCATCGGGACAAGGGCGAGATTGCCTCAGCCTCAGCAAGAGAAAAGCTCGGCGCTCAGAGGTCCGTGCCCTTCAGCTTCTTCTTCAGCTCCTCGACGTTTGCGCGCGTGCCCGGCATGTTCGGGTTGATCGCCAGCGCCTGCTCGAAGGCCTTGAGCGCTGCCTTCGGGTTGTCGAGCGCCATGTAGATCAGGCCGAGCCCGGACAGCGCGCCGAAGTGGCGGGGCTCGAGCGCCAGGGTGCGCTGGATGTCGGCGACCGAGCGGTCATAGGCGCCCATCATGTAGTGCAGAGTAGCCCGCCGGTTCCAGCCCTCTGCGAAATCCGGCGCCGTCTCCACGACGCGGTCGAGCAACGGCAAGGCCTTGTCCAGCTCGCGCTGGCCCATCAGGGCTCCGGCGGCATCCATGAGCTGGTCGACGACCTTGTCCTCGACGCTGGCCCAGATCGACCAGATCAGCCTCTCGGCCATCGCCTGGGCAGCCGGCGCGTCCGCGCTGCGCAGCGTCTCGAACAGCTTGGGCAGGCGCGGGTCCGTCTGGTCGGCGCGCAGGGGAACCGGCGCACCGAGCAGCGCCCCGCCGAGGAGGAATGCGACGAGCGTCCGGCACATCCGGCAATGATGGACCTGATCCGCCGGGCCGCCAAGTCCCGGCGACGACAGTCCCGGCGGCGACAGTCCCGGCGGCGACGGAGCTGCGGCGATCGCGCGTGTGGGATCCGTTGGCTCCGTCGCTCGCTCGTCCATCGACTCGCCCGCGCCGAAGGCGCCAGTCGAAGGATGGTCGAGCGACGGGGCCGGCCTCTCTCGCGCTTGCCCTGGCGACTGAGCGCGCCGAGCGCGGTCAAGCAGCGCTGCGGTAGCGCGTGAAGTTCTTGATCGGCTTGTCCCAGACTTGGCCGTTCGGGACGATGATCTGCACCTTGTCGGCGGTGATCAGCTCCGTCGTGAACAGCCCCACCTCCTGGACGATGCCCTGCAGCCCGCCGGCCTCGATCTCGTCGCCGACCTTGAACGGGCGGAACAGCAGCAGCATGACGCCGGCCGCCACGTGCCCGAGCGTGCCCTGCAGCGCCAGGCCGACGGCCAGGCCGAGCGCGCCCATGACGGCGATCAGGCTGGCGGTCTGGATGCCGACCTGGTTCAGCACCGCGATGCCGGTGAAGACCAGGACGGCGTAGCGCACCAGGCTCGCGAAGAACTGCCGCAGCATGGTCTCGATCTTGGTCGCGCGCTGCATCGCCCGGTCGACGGCCCGAGCCGCCCAGCCGGCGACCTTCCAGCCGACGATCAGGATCACGATCGCGCCGAGGATGCTCAGCCCATACGTGCTGACGATCGTGACGACCGTCTGCACGATGTCGTTCACATGCTGCTGCATGTCTTGAGCGCTCTTCTCCATCGCGTCTGCCATCCCCCTATTCCGCCGCGCCGGAGAATTCCGTCCGCGCTTGTAGACCGGCCAGCGCCATCGGCACCGGCCCGCCTGTCGCCCAGTCGAGCAGCTCGACCGTGTGCACGATCGGCGTCGCCGTGCCCGTCGCGAGCTGGGCGGCGCAGCCGATGTTGCCGGTGGCGATCACGTCCGGCGTCGTTGCCGCGATGTTCGCCAGCTTGCGGTCGCGCCGCCGCAGCGCCAGCTCCGGCTGCAAGAGGTTGTATGTGCCCGCGGAGCCGCAGCAGAGATGACCCTCCGGCACGTCGCGCACCGCGAAGCCGGCGCGCGCCAGGAGCTCCTTCGGCGCCTTCGTGATCTTCTGGCCGTGCTGCATCGAGCATGCGGAATGGTAGGCGACGGTCAGTGCCGGCGCGCCGGCGCCCGGTCCGGCGACCACCGGTCCGAGCCCGAGCATCGCCATCACCTCCGTGACGTCCTTGGCGAGGGCCGCGACGCGGGCGGCGTCGGAAGCGAGCGCGGGATCGTCGCGGAACATGAATCCGTAGTCCTTGACTGTGGTGCCGCAGCCCGACGCGTTGATCACGACGGCATCGAGCCCGGCGCCGTCGATCTCCGCCGCCCAGGCGCGGATGTTGGCGGCGGCCTGGACATGCGAGGCGTCCGTCTTGCCCATGTGGTGGGCGAGCGCGCCGCAGCAGCCCGCCCCCTCGGCCACCACGACCTCGCAGCCATGCCGGGCGAGGAGCCGGATCGTCGCCGCGTTGAAGTGCGGCGCCAGGACCGGCTGGGCGCAGCCGACGAGCAGCGCCACCCGCTTGCGCCTGGGCCCCTGGGCCGGAAAAACCTGCGGCCGGTCGTCAGGCGAGGGTCCCTGCAGCCGCGCCGGCGCAAGGCCAAGCATCGCGCCGAAGCGCCCGAGCACGCCCGGGGCGCCGCGCAGCAGGCCGGCAAGCGGGCGCAGGAGCCAGGCGCCGGCCAGCGCGAGGCGAAACAGGCCAGGTCGCGGCAGCACGGTCGCCAGCAACGCGCGCAGCAGCCTGTCGTGCAGCGGGCGCCGATAGGTGCTCTCGATATGCGCGCGCCCCTGGTCGACCAGGTGCATGTAGTGGACGCTCGACGGGCAGGTCGTCATGCAGGAGAGGCAGGAGAGGCAGCGGTCGATATGGGTGACGACGGTCGCGTCGGCAGGCCTTCCCTGCTCCAGCATCTCCTTCATGAGATAGATGCGGCCGCGCGGTGAATCGAGCTCGTCGCCGAGCAGCACGTAGGTCGGGCAGGTCGCCGTGCAGAAGCCGCAATGGACGCAGGCGCGCAGGATCTTGTTGGCCTCCGCGACGTCCGGGTCGGCGAGCTGGGCAAGGCTGAAGAAGGTCTGCATGAGGGCTCGTCTCGCTAGCGCTGCGTGCGCGCGGCGCGCGCCTGACTGTCACACCCCCGCCGCCATGCGGCCGGGGTTGAGGACCCCGGCGGGGTCGAAGCTGTCCTTGACGCGCTTGGCAAGCGAAGCGGCCGCTCCCGCCATGGGCTCGAAGGGCGCGGCAGCGAGCCGCGCGGAATCCGGCGCGCGCAGCAGCGTGGCATGGCCGCTCGCCGCCGTGGCGAGCGCCCGGCGCACCAGCGGCGCGTGCGCGTCGGACGCGTCGGGCAGGCCCAGCCAGAGGAGCCCGCCGCCCCAGTCGTAGAGCCGCAGCGCTGTCGGCAGATGGGCCGCGACTTTGGGCCCATCCATCGGCGGCACGGAGAGGCGCCAGACGACCGGCGATCCGACGAGGGGCGACGCGTCCCGCACGGCCTGCCAGAAGGCACGGGAGTTCAGGCTGTGCAGCTCCTCGACCGTGCCGAAGGAGGCCAGCTCCGTGCGCAGCGCGGCGCAGCGCGCCTCGACCGAGGGACCGACGCCCTCGACGCGGATCGCCGTCACCGCCTTGCCCGGCTCCAAGTGGTCGATCGCCAGCCGCGACGCCGCTTGCGCCGGCAGATGCGCCGCCGCGGAGACCTCATGCGCGCTCTTGAGCCCGGCCGCCATGGCGGCGGCAGCGCGCGCGTCGTCCAGGCCGAAGAGCAGGACCGTGCGGACCTTCTCCGGGCGCGGCAGCACCTTCACCGTCACCTCGGTCAGCACCGCCAGCGTTCCCATGGAGCCGGCCATCAACTTCGGCAGGTCGTAGCCCGTGACGTTCTTGACGACGCGGCCGCCGCCCTTGAAGACCTCGCCGCGTCCGTTGACGGCCTGGAATCCCAGGAAGTGATCGCGCGCAGCACCTGCTGAGATGCGGCGCGGTCCGGAGAGGTTGCAGGCGATGACGCCGCCCAGCGTCTGGCGGCCGCGACCGGCGCCCAGCAGCGCGCCCCAATCCGGCGGCTCGAAGGCGAGCTGCTGGTTGGCCGCGTCGAGCGCCGTCTCGATCTCGGCGAGCGGCGTGCCCGCGCGGGCGGTCAGCACCAGCTCGGCCGGGTCGTGGTCGATGATGCCGGCGATGCGTTCGACCGCAAGGGTGCGCGCCGCCTGGACGGGGCGTCCCAGGCCGCGCTTCGATCCGGCGCCGCGGATCTCCAGCGGCTGGCCCTCGGCCGCCGCCCAGGCGACGA
The DNA here is from genome assembly GCA_016793965.1 of Alphaproteobacteria bacterium. GTDB lineage: Bacteria > Pseudomonadota > Alphaproteobacteria > JAEULF01 > JAEULF01 > JAEULF01. The sequence continues at coordinate 31,029 of JAEULF010000066.1, forward strand.
GCTTCGCCGCCTCCTCTGCCGTCGCCGGCGCGTGGGTCTCCATGCGGTCCGTCACGGGATCAGAACCGCGGGAGGTCGGGGAAGGGCAGCTGGCCGCGCGCCACGTGCATCGCGCCCATGTCGGCGCAGCGGTGCAGCGTCGGGAAGACCTTGCCCGGG
>JAEULF010000340.1 GCA_016793965.1 Alphaproteobacteria bacterium
AGCGCGGGCACCAGGAACGGCCCGAGCGTGGCGATCACGCCGAGCCGGAACGCGCCGGCCAGCGGGTCGCGATGGGCGCGCGCGATCTCGCGCATCGCTTCGGCATGCGCCAGCGCCTCCCGCGCCTCGGCGACGATCGCCTCGCCGGCCGCGGTGAGCGCCACGTTGCGGCTGTCGCGCTCGAAAAGCGGCACGCCGAGCTGCTCTTCGAGCTTGCGGATCTGGCCGCTCAGGGTCGGCTGGGACACATGCACGGCCTCGGCCGCCCGGCCGAAATGCCGGTGCTCGGCCACCGCCGCCAGATAGGTCAGGTCGCGCAGGTTCATGGATCAATAGAAATAGTCGAATGATTCGATATAAACAATCGATTTCACCATGGACAGGGCGATGGATAGCTTCCTGGAACCGTTCTAAACAAGGGAGACTGATCCATGAGCCAACGCCCGACGATGACCACCACGGCCGGCGCCCCGATCGCCGACAACCAGAACAGCGTGACCGCCGGACCGCGCGGCCCGGTGCTGCTGCAAGACGTGCAGCTCATCGAGAAGCTGGCGCACCAGAACCGCGAGCGCATTCCCGAGCGCGTCGTCCACGCCAAGGGCTGGGGCGCCTATGGCACCCTGACCGTCACCAAGGACATCTCGCGCTACACCCGCGCCAAGCTGTTCTCGGCCGTCGGCAAGAAGACCGACCTGATCGCACGCTTCTCGACCGTCGCGGGCGAGCAGGGCGCTGCCGACGCCGAGCGCGACGTGCGCGGCTTCGCGATCAAGTTCTACACCGAGGAGGGCAACTGGGACCTCGTCGGCAACAACACGCCGGTGTTCTTCATCCGCGATCCCTTGAAGTTCCCGGACTTCATCCGCACGCAGAAGCGCCATCCGCGCTCGAACCTGCGCTCGCCGACGGCGATGTGGGACTTCTGGTCGCTCTCGCCGGAGAGCCTGCACCAGATCACCATCCTGTTCTCGGACCGCGGCCGGCCGACGGCGCCGATGTTCATGAACGGTTACGGCTCGCACACCTTCTCGTTCTGGAACGCCAAGGGCGAGCGCTTCTGGGTCAAGTTCCACTTCAAGACCCAGCAGGGGCACAAGCACCTGACGGACGCCGAGGAGGCCGCCGAGATCGGGCGCTCGCGCGAGACCTACCAGGAGGCTCTGTTCGGCGGCATCGAGAAGGGCGAGCGCCCGCGCTGGACCATGTACGTGCAGGTGATGCCGGAGAAGGACGCCGAGCGGACGCCCTACAACCCGTTCGACCTCACCAAGGTGTGGCCGCACAAGGACTACCCTCTGATCGAGGTCGGCACGTTGGAGCTCAACCGCAACCCGGACAACTACTTCGCGGAGATCGAGCAGGTCGCGTTCTCGCCGTCGAACCTGGTGCCGGGCATCGGCGCCTCGCCGGACAAGATGCTGCAGGGGCGGCTCTTCGCCTATGCCGACGCCCACCGCTACCGGCTCGGCACGCATTACGAGGCGCTCCCCGTCAACGCGCCGCGCTGCCCGGTGCGCCACTACCACAAGGACGGCGCGATGCGGTTCTTCAGGAACGACACGGGAAAGGCGGACGCCTACTACGAGCCCAACTCGTTCGACGGCCCGGCGCAGGACCCGAGCGTCGCCGAGCCGCCGCTGCGCATCTCCGGCGACGCCTCGCGCTACGACCACCGCCAGGGCAACGACGACTTCTCCCAGCCGCGCGCCCTGTTCCAGATGTTCGACGCCGGGCAGCGCCAGCGCCTGTTCAAGGCGATCGCCGGGGCGATGGCAGGCGTTCCGGACTTCATCGTGCAGCGCCAGCTGGCGTTGTTCGACCAGGTGCACGCGGAGTACGGCGCCGGCGTCCGCAAGGCGTTGACAGCGTAGGCATGCGCCGCTCCCTCTCCCTGCAAGGCAGGGAGAGGGAGGCGCGGCCATGGGGATTGAGCGACATCATGGCGTGCGCTGGGCAGCGGGCCTAGACGCAATGGGCGAGGAGGACGTCCGATGGCAGCGATCGAGCGGGCATTCCAGGCGAGCTGGGCGTCGGCCTGGATGGCGCACGCGCGCGCCAATCCGGCGCCGGCGACCGGCTTGGCCATCGCCGGGACCGCGATCGCGCTGCTGCTGGTCGGCAGCGTCGTCGAGGTGCTGTCGGGCCGGGCCTGGGAGCCGCTGCGGCTGGCGCTCCTCGGCGGCACCGCCGGCTTCGCGGCGACGGCGCTCGGCGCGCTCCCGGGCATCTACCTGCGTGCCATCCCGCAGCGCGTCGAGGACGCCATGCTCGGCCTGGCGGCTGGCATGATGCTGGCGGCCAGCGCCTTCTCGCTGCTGCTCCCGGGCATCGAGGCGGGCGGGGCCGTCACCGGTAGCGCCGCGCTCGGCGGCGCGGTGGTGGTCGCCGGCATGGCGCTCGGCGTGCTGCTGATGCTCGGCCTTGACGAGCTGACGCCGCACGAGCACGCGCAGTCCGGCCCCTGCGGCCCGGGCACCGAGCAGGTCGCCGCGCGCGTCGGCCGCGTCTGGCTGTTCGTCCTGGCGATCGCCCTGCACAACCTGCCGGAAGGCATGGCGATCGGCGTCAGCTTCGCGCAAGGCGACATCAAGGCCGGCCTGCCTCTGGCCACGGCCATCGCGCTGCAGGACATCCCGGAGGGACTCGCCGTCGTCATGGCGTTGCGCAGCGCCAAGCTGGCGCCGGTCAAGGCGGCGTTGATCGGCGCAGCGACGGGCCTGCTCGAGCCGCTCGGCGCGCTGCTCGGCGTCGGGCTGGCCAGCGGCTTGCCGATCGCCTATCCCGTCGGCATGGGACTCGCGGCAGGCGCGATGATCTTCGTCGTCTCGCACGAAGTCATCCCGGAGACGCACCGGCACGGCCACCAGACCGCGGCCACCCTCGGCCTGATGGCCGGCTTCGCGGTCATGATGATGCTGGACACCGGCCTCGGCTGAACCGCGCTGGTCAAACCCGGCGAAACCCGCAACCCTCGCAACCACCCAATCAAGGAGATGCATCATGGCCGTCGAGATCGGCATCACGCCCAAGGACCGCAAGCGCATCGCTGACTCGCTCTCGCGCATGCTCGCCGACAGCTACGTCCTCTACCTGAAGACGCATAACTTCCACTGGAACGTCACGGGGCCGATGTTCCAGACGCTGCACATCATGTTCATGGACCAGTACACCGAGCAGTGGAACGCGCTCGACCCGATCGCCGAGCGCATCCGCGCGCTGGGCCATCCGGCCCCCGGCTCCTACAAGAAGTTCGTCACCCTCTCGAGCATCAAGGAGGAGGAAGGCGTGCCGAGCGCGCACGACATGATCCGCCAGCTCGTCGCCGGCCAGGAGACTGTGGCCCGCACGGCGCGCGAGGCGTTCAAGGTCGCCGAGGCCGCCGACGACCAGCCGACTGCCGACCTGCTCACCCAGCGCATGGAGATCCACGAGAAGAACGCCTGGATGCTGCGAGCCCTGCTCGAGAACGGCGCCGGCAACCCGGCGCCGAAGACGATGAAGGCGAAGCGGTAGACTGGGCAACGGGGCTCCCTCTCCCGCCGTGGCGGGGGAGGGAGGCGAGGTCTCCACCCTGACCCTGCATGCTTCTCTCTCCCCGTCGCGCAGCGATGGGGAGGGACAGCGCACGGCCTGCTGCAGGCGCGGCGGGACCGCGGCGCAGGGAGAGGGACTGCCCCGCCATTGACCCTGCGGCCGGGTTCCATCACAACCTGCCGCCATGGACGCCGCCAAGCCGCTCTTCTCCTATCGCAAGCACTGGGCGCACCGGTTCGGCACCGCGCCGTTCCTGCCGATGTCGCGCGCGGAGATGGAGGCGCTCGGCTGGGACCAGTGCGACGTCGTGCTGGTGACCGGCGACGCCTATGTCGACCATCCGAGCTTCGGCATGGCGATCATCGGCCGGCTGCTGGAGGC
>JAEULF010000164.1 GCA_016793965.1 Alphaproteobacteria bacterium
CCTGATCGAGGGCACGCCGATCGACTATCTCGACTTCGCCAGCCCGGAGAGCGGGCTGGGATCCAAGATCGGCCTCGACGCCACCGACAAATGGCCGCCGGAGACCAAGCGCGAATGGGGCCGCCAGATCCGCATGCAGGCCGACGTGGTAGCGCGGGTGACGGAGCGCTGGAAGGAGCTGGGGCTGCCAGGGTCGGGCAAGCCGATCTGGAAATGAGGGCTGGTGTGCGGCCAGGATCGTAGGGCGTGGTCTGCATACCCCTGAGGCCATCTCTTTCGTTTCTCTTTCAGTTGACCTATGTTCTGAAAGGTAAATAGAAGAGCACTCGGCCTCCTGAGGTCTTCCATATGGACCGGACGACTGACCGCCACGATCTCGCGAGCGCGCGTGCGTCGTCTGGGCGCGCAGCGTCTGGGCGCGCGGGCATCGGCCGCGCCCGGCCCGGCGGCCTGCGATGAGCGCCGCCGTCGCCAGGATCGTCGAGGACCTGCGCGCGCGCGGCGGGCTCAAGGGGACGGACCTCGCCAACATCACGGCGGTGTCGCAAGCCACCGTCTCGCGCTGGGCTTCCGGCAAGGCCTTGCCGCACCCGAAGACGCAGCTCGTCATCTCGGACTTGAAGTACGTCGTGGATCGCCTCGCCGAGTTGTACGCGCCTGAGGAGACGCGCATCTGGCTCTATGCCAAGCACCCGATGCTCGACGGTGCCCGGGCGATCGACCTGATCCATGACGGGCGCACCGAGCGCGTGCTCGGCGCGATCGAGAGCCTTGCCGAGGGGGCCTACTCCTGACGACGGCCGGCTCCGGGCGCCGCCACGACCGGGCGATCCTCGATTCCCTGGAAGCAATCGACCCCGAGGCCTTCTCAGGCGATGTCTGGCGCGTCGCGGCACGCGGTCGCGACCCGTTGCGCGGCGCGGCCGCGGCAGGCCGCTGGAGCCCAGCCGGCGAGTTCGACGTCCTCTACACGAGCCTGGAGCGGGACGGCGCGCTGGCCGAGATCGGCTATCGCCTGTCGCTGGAGCCCGTCTGGCCGAGCCGCCTGGAGCACGATCTGCACCGCATCGCCGCACGCACCCGCCGATCGCTCCGCTTCCCCGACGTGGCGTCGCTCGTCCCCTGCGGCGTCGATGCCGCGCGCTATGCCGGGTTCGACTACGGCGCCACCCAGGCGCTGGCCGCCGCCGCGCGGTTCCTGGAGTTCGACAGCCTCATCGTGCCGAGCGCCCGGTCGCCGTCTCTGCATCTCGTCCTTTTCCTGGACGAGGTTCTCGATGCCGGTGCCTTGCGCGTGATCGAGACCGAGCCGGTCGACTGGGATGCCTGGCGCCGACACCGGCAGTAGCGGCGGGCGCTCCAGGGCATGCGCTCGGCCACAGCATTCGCCCGGCTCAGCTGATCGCGTCGCATTGCCGGGAGGGCCTCGATTCGCCGACGGCCGACGTGCTGGCCGCGCCTGTCGCGATCGTCGTCGCCTGCGTCGCGGCGTGCCGTTGGGACCTGCAACTGCCGGGGAGCGGCAGCCCGATCTGGAAGTGAGGGCGGATCGGCTCGTGCTATGCTCCGCCCCGGAGCAGGCATCATGACCCTCTACGACACGGACTTCCTGTCCTGGACCGAGGAGCAAGCGGCCAAGCTGCGCGCGCTGGCCGAGAATCGCGCCAATCTCGATCTCGACTTGGCCAATCTCGCCGAGGAGGTATCGAGCATGGGGCGCAGCGACGTCCACGCGGCTGCAATCGCCTTGACGCTGATCCTGGAGCACTTGCTGAAGCTGCAGCACTCGCCGGCTCGGGAGCGGCGGCTCGATTGGGCGAAGACCGTCCGCGAGCAGCGGCGAACCCTGCGCCGTCGCTTTCGCGACAGCCCGAGCCTCAAGGCCGAGCTCGATATCCATGAGGCCTATGCGGACGCGCGCATCGATGCGATCGAGGCCTTGGCCGGCTACGGCGAGGCAGATGCCGCCGCCAGCGTGCCTGGGGTCTGTCCCTACGGTCTCGATCAGGCTTTGGACGAGCAGTGGTGGCCGGGCGGCACCGAAGGCCCGCTTTCCAGGACCTAACGCGCCTCGCCCAAGCGCCAAGAAATCCTCGCTACAAGCGGCGCTCCGGCCCTGGCACGGTGCGCCGCATGTCCGCGTCCCTCCTCGCCGCCTGCGTCTTCGCCTTCGTCGCCTCGATCACGCCGGGGCCGAACAACGTCATGCTTGCCGCGTCCGGCGCCACCTTCGGGTTCCGGCGGACGGTGCCGCACGTGCTCGGCGTGTTCCTCGGCTTCATGGCGCTGCAGGCGGCGGTGGCCCTCGGCCTCGGCCAGGTCTTCGCCGCCTCCGCGACGCTGCAGACGGCGCTGAAATGGGTCGGCGCCGCCTACCTCCTCTGGCTCGCCTGGAAGATCGGCACCGCCGGGCGGCCGGCGGCCGACCCCGACGCGCGCCCGCTCTCCTTCCTCCAGGCGGCGGCGTTCCAGGTCGCCAACCCGAAGGGCTGGACCTTCGCCATCGGCGTCGCGGCCATTGCCGTCGACGGCACCACCTCGCCCGCGCAGGCGCTGGCGGTCGCCGCCCTGGTCGCGACCATCGGGCTCCCCTGCATGGCGGTCTGGGCCGGCTGCGGCGTCGCGGTCGGGCGCTGGCTGACCTCGGACCGCGCGCTGCGGGCGTTCAACGCCGCCATGGGCATCGCCTGCGCCGCCTCGGCGGCGACGATCTTCCTGTGAGGGGCTGCCGTCCGCCGCGAGGACGGCGCCGTCAGCGGGACGGCAGCAGCTCGCGCAGCCCGAGGCTGATCCCCGGCACGTAGGTCACCAGCACCAGGCAGGCGAGGATCACGCAGATCAGCGGCAGGAGGTGGCGGATCATCCGCTCGAGCGGGATCTTCGCCACGGCGCATGCGGCGAAGAGGTTGACGCCGAAGGGCGGCGTGATCATCCCGAGCGCCAGGTTGACGATGATCACCAGCCCGAAATGCACGGGGTGGATGCCGAAGGCGACCGCGACCGGAGCGAGGATCGGCGCGATCACCACGATCGACGCCGAGGTCTCGACGAACATGCCGACGGCGAAGAGGAAGACGTTGACCGCCAGGAGGAACGCCAGCCCGCTCGTGAAGGTCTCGGCGATCCAGGCGCTGATCGTCGCAGGCACGCCGGCGCGCGTCAGGACGAAGGAGAACAGCCCTGCCATCGCGATGATGAACATGATGATGGCCGAGGCGAGCGTCGAGCGCTTGATCGCGTCGAGCAGGCCGGCGAAGGAGAGCTCGCGGTACACGCCCATGCTCACGGCGAGCGCGTAGAACACCGCGATCACCGATGCCTCGGTCGGCGTGAACACGCCGCCGTAGATGCCGCCGAGGACGATGACCGGCATCAGCAGCGCCAGCGCGGCGCGCCGGGCGCTCGCGAGGACCGGCTTGCGCGGCGCCCGGTCCGTACCGGCGGCGCCGCGCAGGCGGACCCAGAGCCAGACATAGGCGACGAGCGCGAGGGCGACGAGGAAGCCAGGCCCGAAACCGGCGATGAACAGGTCGCCGACCGGCGTCCCCGTGGCGACGCCGTAGAGGATCATCGGGATCGAGGGCGGGATCAGCACGCCGAGCTCGGCGGATGTCGCCTGCAGCGCGGCGGCGAAGCCCACCGGGTAGCCCTGGCGGACCATCGCCGGGATGAGGATCGCGCCGATGGCGAAGGTCGTGGCGACGCTCGAGCCGGAGACCGCGGCGAAAATGAGGCAGACGAGCACGCAGGAGATCGGCAGCCCGCCGCGCACGTCGTGCAGCAGCGATTCGACGAAATCGACGAGCCGGGCGGAGATGCCGCCGGCCGACATCAGGTTGCCGGACAGGATGAAGAACGGGATGGCGGCGAGCGGGAACTTGTCGAGCGCGATATAGGCCTGCTGCGGCAGGACCAGCAGCGGAAGGTCGGTGAAGCCGACGATGCCGATGACGCCCGCCAGCCCGACCGCGACCGCGACGGGAACCGAGGTCAGCATCAGCAGGCACATGCCGAGGATCATCGCGGGCAGCATGGCGGTCCCCTCAGCCGCCCGCGTCGGCGGCGACGTCGGCGCGCGCGGACGGGTCGAGCGCATGCGCGAGCAGGGCCAGGATCGAGATGGCCGCCCCCACCGGGAGGGCGGCATAGGCCCAGGAGGCCGAGATGCCGAGCCCGGCGATGGTCTGGAACTGCACGCGCTCGGCAAGCTCGCAACCGAACCAGAGCAGGGCCAGCAGCAGCGAGAGCGTCGCGAGCAGGATGTAGGCGTCGAGGGCGCGCTTGAAGCGCCCCTTGGCCTTGGAGCGCATGATGTCGACGGAGATGAGCGTCCCCGTGCGCATCGCCCCGGCCAGCGCGAGATAGGCCATCCAGATCAGCGACAGCTGGATCAGGGGCTCCGACCACGCGGCCGGGACGAAGAGCACGAAGCGCGCGACGATCTGGTACAGGCCCGCCAGCGACGCGACGACGAGCCCGGCGCAGCCCAGCGCGACGGCTGCCTGGGTGATGCGGCGCTCGACCGCAAGGACGGCCGAGCGCCACCCGCGACTGCCGGCGCTCATTTGACGTCCAGGATCGCCTTGATCGTCGCCGCGCCGAAGTCGGCGGAGAACTTGTTGAACACCGGCTCGAGGCGGGCGCGGAAGGCCGCCTTGTCGACTTCGGTCGAGATGGTGACGCCCTGCTGGCGCAACGCATCGAGCCCGGTCTTCGCGACGGCCTCGACCTCCTTGCGGTTGCGGTCCATGGCGTTCTTCGCGGCCGTGCGGAAGACCGCCTTGTCCGCGTCCGACAGCTTGCCGAAGGCGCGCGGCGAGATCAGCAGGATCAGCGGCGTGAACGCGTGGTCGGTGAGGCTCATCTGCTTCTGCACCTCGCCGAAGCGGTTGTTGAGGATCGCGCCGACCGGGTTCTCCTGGCCGTCGACGACGCCCTGCTGCAGCGCCGTGTAGACCTCGGGGATCGCCATCGGAGTCGGCAGCACGCCGAGCTCCCGCCAGACGGCGATGTGCATGTCGTTCTGCTGCACGCGGATCTTCAGGCCCTTCACGTCGTCCGGCGTGCGGACCGGGCGGACGTTGTTGGTGAGCTGCCGGAAGCCCATCCCGCCGAACGCCAGCCCGACCAGGCCGCGCTTCGACACGTCGGCCAGCTTCTGCTGCCCGATCGCGCCCTGCAGCACGGCATCGGCGTGGTTGAAGTCGCGGAACAGGAAGGGGATGTCGAACACCTTCAGGTCGGGGGCGAAGTTCGCCACCAC
>JAEULF010000170.1 GCA_016793965.1 Alphaproteobacteria bacterium
GGCCTGGGCCGCCGGGTCGCCGAGGCCCTGCATCGCGCCGGACGCGTCGGTCGCCATCTGGGCGCTGAGGTAGAGCCGTCTTCCCGCGCGCACGACGCCGGAGACGGGGGACGCGTACTTGCCGCCCGGCAGGTGCGGGGCGACGGAGGTGAAAGCGAGGCGATCGATCGACATTGAGCGGTGGACCTCAAGCGTTGCGAGAACTCGTCATCCCGGTCCGAGCGACGCGGAGCGCCGGGACCCGGGGCAGGCGACGCGGCAAGCGACCCTGGGTCCCCCCGCGCGCGCAGCGCGCCTATGGTCGCGCTGGGGGCGCCTGGGATGCCGATCGGGAGGCGTCACGACGCGCCGAGATAGGCGGCGGCGGCGAGCGCGTGGGTGCGCAGGACGTGCAAGTGCTCCTCGATCTCCACATGCTCGTCCGGCTTGGCCATGTTGGTGGGCATGCAGCCATAGATGTAAGCCGGGATTCCCGCGCGCCGCCAGAACTTGCAGTCGGACCCGCCGATGCTGACCGCCGGCGTCGGCGTGAAGCCCCTGAGGCCGTGCACCGTTCGCTGCAGGATGCCGACCATCTCGTGCTCCGGCGAGCACCATGTCGGCTCGCTCGAATGGGTCGTGACGATCTCGACCTTCGCCTCCGGGTAGTCCCGGAGGATCTCCTGCACGCGCGCCATGAGCGGCGCATGCCCGAGACCGAGGGGCAGGCGGATATCGACCTCGAACCGGCACTTCCCCGGCAGCACGTTGATCTTGACGCCGCCCTCGATGACGCCGACGCTCACCGTCACCTTGTTGATGATGCCGCCTGCGCCCGTGCCCAGCATCCTGTCCATGGTCGGCGCGCAAGCCTCGACGGCGCGGCGCAGCTCCGCCGGCTGCTCGAAGGGCGTGTCCTCCAGCCAGTAGAGGCGCTGCACGATCTCCGCGGCGAGACGGATCGCGTTCTTCGAGAGGTGCGTGTAGGCGGCATGCGCGCCCGGCGTCTCGACGGTGAAGACCAGGCGCAAGGTGCCCTTCTCGCCGAAGCGCACGGTCTGCGGCGTGCCGGGCTCTCCGTTCAGCACGCAGTCGCCGCGATAGGCGTCGCCGAAGCTCTCCATCAGCCACTTGGTGCCCCAGGTGCCGCCCGTCTCCTCGTCCGAGACGGCGGTCAGCGTCAGGCGGCCCTTCAGCTTCTCCCGCAGCCGGCTGAGGTAGATGTAGGTCCAGATCGACGCGGCCGTGCCGCATTTCATGTCGGTGACGCCGCGCCCCCACACCTTGCCGTCGGCGACGGCGCCGCTCCAGGCGCCGTGCGTCCATTTCTCGTGCGGCGCCACGGGAAAGACGTCGATGTGCCCGTTGAGCACGAGATGCCGGCCGGCCGCGCCGCCAGCGACGCTGCCGACGACGTTCGGCAGCTCCGGCTTCGCCGCCTTGACCTCGTGCGGCACGCCCTTCGCCTTGAGCAGATCGACGGCCACCGCGGCGGCAGGCCGGGTGTCGCCGGGCGGGTTGGGGCTCGGCGCCGCGACGAAGGCCGAGAGGAAGCGGACGATCTCCTCGCGATCGGCCTCGATCCAGCCGAGCAGCGTGCGCGCGACGTCGCTCGCGGGTGCCTTGCTCATTGCCCTATCGCCTCCGGCATCAGCTCGCGCGGCATGTTCCCCTTTGACGCCGCCAGCTCCCAGATCTTCCGCGTCGCCCGCGCGCCGCGCTCGACGATCCGCCGCTCGTCGCCGAGCGCGTACTTGCCGTCGCGCACGACGAGCTTGCCGTCGATCATCACCGCCGAGATGTCGCGCGCCGAGGCGTACCAGACCAGCGAGCGCAGGGGATCGCGCACCGGCTGGATCGACGGCTGCATCAGGTCGACGGCGACCAGGTCGGCCTTGGCGCCCTTGACCAGCCGGCCGAGGTCGGAGCGGCCGAGGATGTCGGCGCCGTCGCGCGTCGCGGCCTTGACCAGCTTCGCCGCAGGCGCCGCGTCGCCGCGCCCCGTCAGCTGCTTCGAGACGAAGCCGCTGGTGCGCATCTGCGCGATGAAGTCCATGCGCTCGGCGTCAGTGCCCAGCCCGACCTTGGCGCCGCGCGCGGCGAAGCGCTCGTAGGCCGCGGCGCGCCCGCCGCGCAGGAAGACGTTGGCGCAGTTGGCGATGGCGGCGCCCGCCTTGGCGATGCGGTCGATCTCGTCGTCGGTCAGGAAGACGCCGTGCGCGAAGATCACGCCGTCGCGCAGCAGGCCGCAGGACTGCATGTAGCCGGTGCAGTCGGTGCCATAGCGCTGCTTGACCGCATCGACCTCCGCCTGGCTCTGCGCCAGGTGCGTCGTCGCCAGGATGCCGAGCTCGCGCGAAAGCCGGTCGACCTCCTTGAAGATCTCCGGGCCGCAGCTGTCGCTCGCGTGCGGGCCGAGGATCACCTGGATGCGGCCGTCCTTGCCCTGGTGGTGCTGCTTGAACAGCGCATGGAACGCCTTGAAGCTCTCCTGCCCCTCGCCGCTGCCTTTCGACGAGCCGAGGATCTTGGCATCGGTCTTGGCGTCGGGCGGCGAGAACATGTAGGGCGCGCCGTAGAAGCGCAGCCCCATGTCGCGCGCGAGGTCGAGGATGCAGGACTGCGCCGGGCGGAACTGGTCGACCAGCGTCGTCGCCCCGCTCTTCGCCACCTCGAGCAGGCCGAGCGCCACCAGGTCGGCGAGCTCGTCCGGCGCGAGCTCCGTGACCGCCATGCCGCCCATGGGCATGAGGATCGTGTAGACCTTGCTCGGGCCGGTGGCGCTGCGCGGCAGGTCGTCGACGATGCCGCGGAAGAGCGGAGCGTTGAGCGTGTGGTTGTGCAGGTTGATCATGCCCGGCACGACGATGCCGCCCGGGACGTCGATCAGCTCGGCGCCGGCGACAGGCTCGCGCGTCACGTCGGCGATGCGGTCGCCCTCGACCACCACCGTATGGTCGGGCAGCAGCCGCTGCTGCCCCTCGCGCTCGCCGAGCACCCAGGCGGCGCGGACGGCGATGCGGCGCGTGGTCATGGCGAATGTGCTCCTGCGCTTGCTAGGTGGATGCCAGCTTCCGCTGGCACGACGGCGCGATCTTCGCGCAATACACTATGGGCGTCATGCCAGCGCAAGCTGGCATCCAGCGGGTCTGTCCGGCGCACGGACCGCCGGCCATAGCGCCCAGTCCTGGCGGCAAGCTCCCGTCACCCGTCGATGCCCGGCGGCCCGCCGTAATGATGGATGGGATAGGGCTTGCGCGCGAGGCCGACGCAGTAGGCGCCGACCGCCGGCTCCATCGCCTCGGCGAGCGCGCGCGCGGCGGCGTTGAGGCCGTTGAGGCGGCCCATGGCCGCCTCGGCCTCGCGCGCCAGGGCCGCCATGTCGACCGTGAGCACGCGCCGGCCCTCGACGACCATGCGGCCGCCGACCATGACGTCCTGGACCGACGAGCCGTCCTCGGTCAGCACGAGCTGGTTCACCAAGT
>JAEULF010000210.1 GCA_016793965.1 Alphaproteobacteria bacterium
CGCTTGACCGGCAGGTGCCGGACCGTGCTGCTTCCTCAATTGCTGCGGCGCGGGCATGGTACGGAGATTGCTCGGGGGCAAGGGCGGCGCCGGAGATTCCGGTGCATGGGCCGGCCACCGGTCGGCCTTCCGCTGAGACCCTTTGCGGAGCATGCGATGAGCGAGGATCTCGCGGGCAGCAAGATCGGACGGTACGAGGTCGTTTCCGAGATCGGGCGCGGCACGGCCGGCGTGGTCTACAAGGCCTATGACAGCATCATCAACCGCTCGATCGCCATCAAGGCCGTGCAACGCGGCGGCATCGACGAGAGCGAGTACGCCCAGGCGCTCGGCCGTTTCAAGCGCGAGGCCCAGATCGCCGGCCGGTTGAACCACCCGAACGTCGTCTCGATCTTCGACTTCGGCGAGCACGGCGACGTCGCCTTCATGGCCATGGAGTTCGTCGAGGGCCGCACGGTCAAGGACCTGATCGGCAAGGGCGAGAAGTTCACGCCCGAGCAGGTGCTCGTGATCCTCGATGCGCTTCTGGCCGCGCTGCAATACGCGCACCAGAAGGACGTGGTGCACCGCGACATCAAGCCGGCCAACGTGCTGATGTCGGCGTTCGGCACGCTGAAGCTGACGGACTTCGGCATCGCGCGGATCGAGAGCGCCGACGCGACCCAGGGCGGCGAGATGCTCGGTACGCCCTTCTACATGGCGCCCGAGCAGATCGTTGGGAAGCCGGTCGACCGGCGCGCCGACATCTACTCCGCGGCCGTCGTGTTCTACGAGCTGCTGACGCAGAAGAAGCCGTACCGCGGCAAGAACCTGACCGAGCTCATGTACGCGGTGATCAACACCGACGCCGAGCCGCCGTCCAAGGTCGATCCGGCCTGGGCCGCGTTCGACCCGGTGATGCGCAAGGCGCTGCACAAGAACCCCGAGCGCCGCTACCAGAGCGCCGCCGAGCTCGGCCAGGCGCTGCGCCGCGCCGCGTCAGGGGCCGCACTGGGAGCCGGCGTCGCCGAAGCCGCGGCGCCGGCAGCGCGCGAGGGCCAAGGCGGCGCTCCGGGCGACCCGCTGGCCAGCGTCGGCGCGGTCGAGAAGCGCACCTACTACGACAAGGACATGATCTTCGAGGAGGGCACGCACGGGCGCGAGGCCTTCTTCGTCGTCGAGGGCCTGGTCGACATCGTCAAGCAGGTCGAGGGCCAGAAGGTGACCATCGCCTGCCTCGGCCCCGGCGAGGTGTTCGGCGAGATGGCGCTGCTCGACAACACCTTCCGCATGGCGAGCGCGCAGGCGCGCGGCGTCGCCACGCTCGCCGTGATCGAGGGCCAGATCCTGCGCGACCGCGTCGGCCGCGCCGATCCCATCGTGCGGGCACTCTTGGGCCGCACCGTCTCCAACCTGCGCCAGCTCACCGACAAGGTGCTGCTGCTGGAGCGGCACGGGAAGAAGTAGGGGGCGGCGAGGCAGAAGCCCTGCCCTTCCGGCCGCGCGCCAGTGTTGCGGCCGGTTGGGGGAAGCCATAGCCTTGGGGCACGGCCTGCGAGAGGAAGCGCATGCGCGCTCGGAGATTTGCCATCGTCGGCGGGTTGGCCGCGGTTCTCGCCGGCAATGGCGAAGCGGCTCGCGCGCAATCGAGCTCTGCCGCAGCGCCGCCCCAGGCGACGGTCGAGTGGATCGGAAGCATCAAATGCCAGAGAGCGACCGCGCCTTTGGAAACGATCCCGGATTCGGAGGCCCAAGTCCGCGGGCTCCAAGCATCGGGCAAGATCCATATTGAGGAAATCGGCAGCTCTGGCTGGCGCAGGTTCGCTATCGACATCGACGGCACGGGAAAGGCGTCATCCACCGGGTCCGGCAGCTGGGAGGGAAGGGCTTTCAATTCGTTTTTCGGCGGCCAGCTTGGAGAGAGCGAGACAACGCTGCAGGGCAGTCGGCATTTCTCCGGCCCTTCGGCTGGGATCGGCAACGCGACGTTCAGCCAGCGGTGCATCCTCACGTTGGCGCGGTCGGGAAGCGCTGGCAAAGTCGTAGGCAGACCGTCGGGCAGCGCGACGCGCGAGCCGGCCGCCAAGCGGACGGAGGTCGAGCCTGCCCAGGTCGCCGCCACCACTTCTTCAGACACTTCATTCAATGGCGATATTGAGTTCTCTATTGAATGTGAATCAAATCGCGAATTTAATATTTCGCGGGCAAAAATAAGAACAACTTATTCAAATAGAGAATTTAGACACACCGTATATTTTTCAGATGGGCAAGAAAAAATTGCAGGAACAGTTTCTGCTGAATCTAACATTAGAATAAGTGGCATAGGAATTCATGAGCCCGTGACAATTGCGGGAGGACCCCAAAGTATCTCTCGGGAGTATAGGATCGACTACCCACCAATCACACCAAACACTCGGACATCATCTGCACATCGAATCTCTACGGGAGCGACCAGTTCCAGCCGGGTGCCAAGGCGTTGCAGTTTGACTGTCGTCAACCTTAATGGTTTGCCACTCAATCCTCAGCAAGCAACTCCATCGACGCAGATCGCAGCGGCAGGCAAGATCAACCAAGCATCAGCGCCAGATGCAGCAACCGAAGGTCAGATCACAGCGCAACTCACCGCAGAAGCAGCAAGGGTTGAGAGACTCGCTGCGGAGAAGGCAGCGATGGAGCGGCAGATCGCTGCGCTCCGGGCCGAGAAGGTCGCAGCCGAGAAGGCAGCAACTGAGCGCGCTTCAGCGGAGCAAGCGGCTGCGGCGAAAGCGGCTTCGGAACGCGCCGCGGCCCAACGTGCGGCGGAGGAGAAAGCAGCAGCGGATCGGATTGCGGCCGAGAAGTCAGCAGCCGAGCAGCAGCGCGTTGCGGCGCTGCAAGCGGAGAAGGAGCGCGCCGAGCGCGAGCGCCTGGCCCGCGAGCAGGCAGCCCGGGACCAGGCCGCACGCGAGCAGGCGGAGCGCGAGCGGCTTCGCCAGGAGCAGGAGCGCGCCCGTCTTGCGGCTGCTGCGGCAACGCCGCGCGTCGCGATCCCGGCGGCGGAGAAGCGCATCGCGCTGGTGATCGGCAACGGCCAGTACGACGAGGGGCGGCTGCCTAACCCGCAGGGCGACGCGCGCCTGATGGACAACGCTTTGAAGGCCGTTGGCTTCGACGTGACCTTGCAGGTCGACGCCGACTACCAGGCGATGCGGCGCGCCATCCAGGCCTTCGGCGCGAAGCTGGCGGCGGCGGGCAGCGAGGCTGTCGGGCTGTTCTTCTATGCCGGCCACGGCATCCAGGCAGGCGGGCGCAACTACTTGATCCCGATCAAGGCCAAGCTGGCGCGCGAGGCCGATTTGGAGATCGAGGCGGTCAACGCGGGCGTCCTCCTGACGCAGATGGAGCACGCGCAGTCGCGCCTCAACCTCGTGATCCTGGACGCCTGCCGCAACAACCCGTTCACCCGCGGCTTCCGCTCGGCCGGCCGCGGCCTCGCCCGCATGGACGCGCCGCGCGGCACGCTGATCGCCTACTCGACGGCCCCCGACAACGTGGCGGCCGACGGCGCCGGGGCGAACAGCCCCTATGCGGCGGCACTGGCCGACGCGATCCGGCAGCCCGGCGTGCCGGTCGAGCGCACATTCAAGGACGTGCGCGCCAAGGTGCTCAAGAGCACGGGCAACCAGCAGGTGCCGTGGGAGGCGTCCAGCCTGGTCGGCGAGTTCGCCTTCCTGCCGGTCGTCAGCGGCGCGCCGGCGCCAGTGACGCCCGCTCCTGCCGCCGGCGGCGCGGACATCGAGGTCGTGTTCTGGCAGTCGATCCAGGGCAGCACCGACCGCAGCGACTTCGAGGAGTACCTGCGCCAGTTCCCCAACGGCCGCTTCGCCGGCATCGCACGGAACAGGGTGCGCTCGCTGAAGTGACGAGCGCGCCGCACTTTCCGGCCGAGGCATGAGCCGTAAGCCGCTTTCCCCCGCGCCATTCCCGGTGCCGATCCCCCGTTGCCCTCCCGACTCGCCGCCGCTATAACGCCGCACCTTCACGGAACCGGACCAGGAACCGCCATGGCGATCGAACGCACGCTCTCCATCCTCAAGCCGGACGCCACGCGCCGGAACCTCACGGGCAAGATCAATGCCCGCTTCGAGGAGAAGGGCCTCCGCATCGTGGCGCAGAAGCGCGTGCAGCTCACCAAGGCGCACGCGGAGGGCTTCTACGCCGTCCACGCCAAGCGGCCGTTCTTCAACGACCTGGTCAAGTTCATGATCTCCGGCCCGGTGGTCGTGCAGGTCCTCGAGGGCGAGTTCGCGGTGCAGAAGAACCGCGACATCATGGGCGCCACCAATCCCGCCAACGCGGCGCCGGGCACGATCCGCAAGGATTTCGCGGAATCGATCGAGGCCAATTCCGTGCACGGCTCCGACAGCGTCGAGAACGCCGCGATCGAGATCGCCTACTTCTTCAGCCAGTGCGAGATCGTTCCCTGACAGGGCGGTTCCCGATGGGGCGGTCCCCGATGGGGCAGTCCCTGCTGGGGCAGTCCCTGCTGGGGCAGTGCCTGACAATGCTGCCCCGGCCGACGCGATCGCGCAGGTCGCTGCCGGGACGGCGGCGCCGCAAGGGGACGGCGAGAGCCGCCGGTCGGGCCTGATTGGCCAAGAGCCTCTGATCGGCCAGGAGACGACGAGGCACCAAGGGCCGCCCTCCGCCGAGAGCCGGACTTGCGATCAGCGTCGGCTCGGCGGCGCGAGACATGGCGGCGCGAGACATGGCCGCGCAAGCCTGCCCCCCAGCGCTCGCAAGCGCTGGGAGCGGCACCCCGCGGACTAGAGCAGGAAAATCGCCATCAGCGCGACGATCAGGAGCACCGACCCCGTGCCCCAGGTGACCAACCGCGTGAACCTTTCCCAGATCTGCCGGTGGTCCTCGGTCTCCTTTTCCCACGCCATGGTCTCTTGCTCCCGGTCACTGCATGTTCCCCGGCCGCGGACGTCTCGCGCCGCGCCGCGCCGAGGAGGGTTTCCCTATAGCCGATCACCCGCAAGCAGGAAACCGGGAACGCGTGCGAGGGACGACGCAGCGATGCGGAGTCACGAAGCGACGCGGCGGGCGGCTCAGGCGGCAGACGGTGCGAGCAGCGCAGCCTCCGGCCACGCCGGCGCGTCGACCACGGCACGCTCGCCCTCGATCCGGACGCGGCCTTCCGCGACCAGGCGCAGCGCCAGGGGATAGAGACGGTGCTCGGCGGCGAGCACGCGGGCAGCCAGACGGTCGGCATCGTCGTCGGGACGGATGGCGACGGCCGCCTGGGCGATGATCGGCCCCTCGTCCATCGCCGGGCGCACGAAATGCACGGTGCAGCCGGTCAGCTTGACGCCGGCGGCGAGTGCGCGCGCATGGGTGTCCAGACCCTTGAAGCTCGGCAGCAGGCTCGGATGAACGTTGATCATGCGGTCGCGCCAGGCCTCGACGAACCCGGCGGTCAGCAGGCGCATGAAACCGGCCAGGCAGATCAGCCGGCAGCCGGCCGCCCGGATCGTGCGGTCGAGCGCCTCGTCGAAAGCGATGCGGCTGGGGAAGTCGCGATGCGGCACGACGGCGGTGGCGATCCCGGCGGCTGCGGCGGCCGCCAGCCCCGCCGCTTTCGGGTCGTTCGAGACGACCAGCGCCACTTGCGCCGGGTAGCGGGGATCGCGCGCCGCGGCGACCAGCGCCTGCATGTTGCTGCCGCGGCCGGAGATCAGCACGGCCACGGGAAGGCGCGCGCTCGCGGACCCCTGCGCAGAATCCGGGGCGGCCGCCGGCGCGGCTCCCCTCAGCGCGGCCATGCCGCCGGCAGGCCGGACAGGACGACGCCGACCTCGCCCGGCGCCCGCGGGACCATGCGGCCGATGCGCAGCGGCGCCTCGCCGGCGTCGCGCAGCGCCGACTCGACGGCGCCTGCCTGCGCTGCCTCGGCGATCACGACGAGCCCGATCCCGCAATTGAAGGTCGTCGCCATGTCGGCCGGCGGCACCTTGCCGGTCGCCGCGAGCCAGCCGAAGATCGGCGGCGGCGCCCAGCTGCCGATCTCGATCTGCGCGGCCAGGGTCTCCGGATAGACGCGCGGAAGGTTCTCCGGGAAGCCGCCGCCGGTGATGTGCGCCATCGCGCGCACGTGCCCAGTGGCGCAGGCCGCGAGTGCCGCGCGCACGTAGATGCGCGTCGGGGTCAGCAAGGCCTCGCCGAGCGACCGGCCGGGCGCGAAAGGCGCTGGCGCCGCATAGTCGAGGCCCGCATCGGCGACGATCCGGCGGATCAGCGAGTAGCCGTTGGAGTGGGTGCCGCTCGACGGCAATCCGAGGATGACGTCCCCCGCCGCCACCCGCTTGCCGTCGATCAGCCGCTCGCGGTCGACGGCGCCGACGGCGAAGCCCGCCAAGTCGTACTCGCCGTTGCCGTACATTCCCGGCATCTCCGCGGTCTCGCCGCCGACGAGGGCGCAGGCCGCCTCCTGGCAGCCGCGCGCGATGCCGGCGATGACCGTCTCGGCCACCCCGACGTCGAGCTTGCCCGTAGCGAAGTAGTCGAGGAAGAACAGCGGCGTGGCGCCTTGCACCACGAGATCGTTCACGCACATCGCCACGAGATCGATGCCGATGTCGTCGTGCCGGCCGGTGGCGAAGGCCACCTTCAGCTTGGTGCCGACGCCGTCCGTGGTCGACAGCAGGAGCGGGTCGCGGAACCCGGCCGCGCGCGGATCGAACACGGCGGAGAAGCCGCCGATGCCGCCGACCACGCCCGGGCGCAGCGTCGCGCGCGCCAGCGGCTTGATCTTCTCGACGAGCGACCCGGCCGCGTCGATGTCCACGCCGGCGCGACGGTAGCTGCCGCTTCCCATGCTCTCGGTGCCCATGAGCAGCCATCCCTCTTGCGCGGCCGGTGCGACAAGTCTCTTCTCGCCGATGCCCCGACTGGCCTAATGGAAGGGGACGGAGTCGACGTCCGAAGCGCCGGCAGAGGGCGCCCGAGGCAGCGCCGGACCGAGCACTAGTCCCCGGCCGACCGACCCTGGCCGACTGACCCCGGCTGACTGACCCCGGATGACACCGCGGCGAGGTACCATGGCTACGACAGCATTGGCAACGAGCGGCAGGACGAGCGGCGGGGCATGGCGCAACCGCGCCGCGCTGGTCGCGGCCGGCTACCTGGCCGGCTGGCTCTGCTACACGCCCGCCCTGGCCGACGATCGCGACGTCTACGCGGTGCGCGTGCCCGTGGACGTCACCGCGGAGAGCGCCGCCAAGGCGCGCGACAAGGCTCTCTTCCAGGCACAGGCCGAAGGCGTGCAGCGCGTGCTGCAGCGCATGGTGCTCGCCGAGGACCAGAAGCTCTTCACGGCGCTCCAGCCTGACGACCTCCAGCGCATCGTGCAGGGCTTCGAGGTGTCCGACGAGCGCATCTCCCAGGTGCGCTACATCGGCACGATCACGATGCGATTCGCCGCCGCGGCGTTGCGCGAGCGCTTCCGCTCGGCCGGCATCCGCTTCGCCGAGACTCGCTCCAAGCCGCTCCTCGTGCTGCCCGTCATCGAGCAGGACGGCAAGCGCAGCCTGTGGGACGAGCGCACCCCGTGGCTGTCGGCCTGGGCCGAGATCCCGTCGGACCGCGGCCTGGTGCCCCTCGTCGTGCCTCTGGCCGACCTCGCTGACATGCAGGACATCGGCGGCGACGGCACGCTCGCGACCGATCCGTTCCGGCTTCGCCGCATCGTCCAGCGCTATGGCGCCGGCGAGGCATTGGTCCTCACCCTGACGTCGCAGACGGCAGGCGGCTCCACGACGATCACCGTCACCGGCGACCGGCTGCCGGCCACCGGCGCTATCCGTCCCGGACAGCTGACCAAGACGCTGGCGATCCGAGCCGAGAACAAGATCGAGAGCGTGATGCCCCGGCTCGCGCAGGAGATCCAGGCCGCGATCGAGGAGGAATGGAAGCAGGCCAACCTGATCGGCGGCGCCGAGCAGAACGTCATCGCCGTGGCGATGGAGTTGCGCAACCTCGGCGAATGGATCGCCATGCGCGAGCGGCTCGGGCGGATCGCCGTGTTGCGCTCCTACGCGGTGAAGTCGCTGACCCGCTCCCGCGCCGAGCTGACGATGACGTTCGAGGGCACGGTCGAGCAGCTGCGCACGGCCATGGTCCAGGAGGACCTCGATCTGGCGCAAGCGAGCGACGGCTGGCTGATCGTGCCGGCAGGGACCGGCGGCGAGGAGCGGCCGGGCGGCGCTCCCGAGGCGCCGCCGCCCGGCCAGCTGCCGCCGGCGGGACTGGCGCCCGGCCAGGTCCCGAGCCAGAACCAAGGCCAGGCGCCGGCGCCGGAGGCGCCGAAGCCGCAGTAACGTGCCGTGACCGCGTGACCGCCCAGCTTCCTCTCGATCTCGGCCATCGGCCTGCCCTCGGCCGCGCCGACTTCCTGGTCGGCCCGGCCAATCGGGAAGCCGTGGCGTGGATCGACCGGTGGCCGGACTGGCCGGCGGCCGCTTCGGGCGTGCGCGGCCTGGCGCTGGTCGGGGCGCCCGGCTCGGGCAAGTCGCACCTTGCCGCCGCCTGGCAAGCGCGCTCGGGCGCGTCGGCGATCGCGACGGCGGCGGCCGCCGGCGCCGCGACCGCAGACGCCGTCCTCATCGACGCGCCGTCGCTGCCCGATCCCGAGATCGAATCGGCGCTGTTCCTCCTCTATGAGCGGCTCGGCGCGCGGCGCGGCAGCATCCTGCTCGTGACAACCTTGCCGCCGACGCAGACGCGCTTCGCCTTGCCGGATCTCGCCTCGCGCCTCGCCACGTTCCCTGTGGCGGCGCTGGCCGCGCCTGACGACGTCCTGCTCGCCGGGCTGCTTGCCAAGCTGTTCGCCGACCGCCAGCTGCGCGTTGCGCCGGAGGTCGTCGCCTACCTGCTGCCGCGCATGGAGCGCAGCTTCGCCGCAGCGCAGGCGTTGGTCGCGGCGCTCGACGCCCGCGCCCTCGCGGAGCGCAGGCCTGTCACTGTCGCGCTGGCAGGCCAAGTGCTCGGCGCGATAGAACCGACGCTCGATTAATCTGCAGGGGGACGTCACATGGATCTCGGGCTGAAGGGCCGCCGCGCCATCGTCTGCGCCGCGAGCAAGGGCTTGGGCAAGGCGTGCGCCGTGTCGTTGGCGCGCGCCGGCGTGGAGCTGGTGATCAATGCCCGCACCGCCGACGCGCTGGAGCGGACGGCGTCCGAGATCCGCCGGGAGCACGGCGTGAAGGTGACGGCGGTCGCTTGCGACATCACCACGCCCGACGGCCAGAAGCAGGTGCTGGCCGCCCTGCCGGATCCGGACATCCTGGTGAACAACGCGGGCGGCCCGCCGCCCGGCGACTTCAAGGACTGGACGCGCGACGACTGGATGAAGGCCGTCGTCGCCAACATGCTGACGCCGATCGAGCTGATCAAGGCGACCATCGACCCGATGATCGCGCGCCGCTTCGGACGCGTCGTCAACATCACCTCGGCCGCGGTCAAGGCGCCGATCGACATCCTCGGCCTGTCGAACGGCGCGCGCACCGGCTTGCACGGTTTCTGCGCCGGGCTGGCGCGCAAGGTGGTGAAGCACAACGTGACGATCAACGCGGTCCTCCCCGGCCCGTTCGACACCGACCGGCTGCGCTCGACCCTCAAATTCGAGGCGCAGAAATCGGGCAGGTCCGAGGAGGACGTGGCCAAGGCGCGCATGGCGCTGAACCCGTCCGGCCGCTTCGGCCAGCCGGCCGAGTTCGGCGACGCCTGCGCCTTCCTGTGCAGCGCCCAGGCCGGCTACATCACGGGACACAACCTGTTGATGGACGGCGGCGGCTACCCCGGCACATTTTGATTTCGCCGCTTGTCATCATTCCGACCCGCAACGGCAATACCTCGTTCGGACGATGGCGCCCCCCGGCGCGCGCATGCCACAAAGCGGCGCGCGACGGGGGATTGCCCGATGAATCAACAGATTCTGCCTGCCGGGGCCGCTGTGCCCGCACCGGCCAAGGCTGCAGCCGGGGCCGCGCCGCCCGCGCTCGTCACCATATCGGGCCCGATCGCCGTCGCCCCGACGGCATCCGTGCGCGACGTCATTGCCGCAGCGCTGCGCGTCACCGCAGGGCTTCTCCGCGGCAACGCACAGGCCGCGGCGCTCGGCACCGCGCCGGAGGGCGTGCATCAGATGCGCATCGCCACGCGGCGGCTGCGCTCGGCCATCACCGCCTTCAGGCACCGCATGCCAGTGCCTTTGGCGGAACGGCTCGGTGCCGAGCTGCGCTGGCTGATGGGCGCTCTCGGCCCGGCGCGCGACTGGGACGTCTTCATCGCCGGCACGCTCGGGCCGCTGCAGCGCATGATGCCGCGGGACGAAGGCCTGGAGCGGCTCGCAGTCGCCGCGGACTCTGCCCGCGCCGACGCCTATGCCGACGTCCGCGCCGCCCTGTCCGGCGCGCGTTTCGACGCTTTGCTTGCCGAGCTGGAGCGCCTGGCGGCCATGCCCGAGCTGCGGCCCGTGGCGGCGGCGCTGCAGCAGCCTGAGACGGCTGCTGCCGGCGCGCTGGTGCCAGCGCAGCAGCTCGTGCCGGCGCCGCCTCCCGGCATGGACGACCCCGTGCGCGGCGTCGCGGACGACGTCCTCGCGCGGCGCTGGAGGCGCCTGCGCAAGGCCGCGCGCGCGCTGCCGGGCGGCGCGATCGACGACCTCCACCGCGTGCGTATCGCCGCGAAGAAGATGCGCTACATGGCAGAGTTCTTCGCGCCGCTCTATGCCGGGCGGCGCGCAGAGCGCTACCTCAAGCGGCTGCGCGCGGTGCAGGACAGCTTCGGCGCGCTCAACGATTCCGCCGTTGCCGAGACCCTCCTGCACGCGCTCCAAGCGAGAGCCGCCGGCAGCGGCGACCGCGACGTCGCCTTCGTCCGTGCCGAGGGCTTGGTCGGCGGTTGGCACGCCGCCCGCATCGAGCGCGAGCGCGCGCGCACCCGCAAGGCCTGGCGCCGGCTGCGCAGGGCCGAGCGCTTCTGGCGCTGAGGCGGCCCCGCCCTCAGGCGCCGCAGCAGGGCGCGGTCGGCGCCAGCTCTGGCTTCGGCGGGCAGCAGACGCCTTGCGGCGTCGCCGGCGTGCAGCAGGACGCCGCGGCGGCGGCCGCGCTGGCGGCCTTCACGCGCACCTTGGCAGGAATGCCGCACACGCCGGTCTCCGGCAGCACGAGCTCGACCCTGTCGGCCGCAGCCATGTCGCCCGCCAGCGCGTCAGCGACCGAGCGGACCTGCTCGTAGCCCGTGGCCAAGAGGAATGTCGGGGCGCGGCCATAGCTCTTCATGCCGACGACGGTGAAACCCTGCTCCGGGTGCGCCAGCTCGCGGTGGCCGTGCGGCCGCACCGTGCCGCAGCTGTGCACGTTCGGGTCGATCAGCGGTCCAAGGGCCAGGGCGCTCTCGAGCCAGGGATGCGTCGCCAGCCTGATCTCGGACAGGAACGAGACGTCCGGGCGGAAGCCGGTGGCCACCACCATCTCGTCGAAGTCGATCGCACGGGCGTCGCCATTGGCGCCGCTGACGGCGCGGTAGGCGTTGCCCTGGCGCTCGATCCGCCGGAGCTTGAACCCTGTCGCCAGCGCGATCCGGCGGTCAGCGACGAGCTGGCTGAGCGATTGGCCGAGGGCGCCGCGCGCCGGCAGCGCGTCGGCAGCACCGTTGCCGAGGGCGCGCGCGGGCGAATCCGCGCGGATCGCCCAGGTGACGGCCGTCGCCGGCTCGGCTTGCGCGAGCCGGGCCAGGTCGATGAGCGCATTGATGGCGCTGTGGCCGCTGCCGAGCACGAGAACGCGCTGTCCGGCATAGCGCGCGCGCTCCGCGCCGAGGACGTCCGGGATGCCCTTGCGGATGCGCGCCTGCGCCTCCGCCTCTCCGGCGACGGGCATGCCGCCGGCGCCGGCGGGGTTCGGCGAGCCCCAGGTGCCGGAGGCGTCGATCACCGCGCGCGCGAGGTGCTCGACGGTGCTGCCGTCGGGCTTGCGCGCGACGATCTGGAACGGCGCCTCGTCGCGTCCCGCGCTGCGCACGCGGTCGAAGTCGAGCCGGCCGACGCCGATCACGCGCTGGCCGAGATGGAGATGGGGCGCGAGGACCGGGTGCGCGGCGAGAGGCTCCAGATAGTCGCGGACGAGGTCGGCGCCGGTGGGCGGCGCCTCCCCAGCGGGCATGGTCCAGCCGCGCTGGCGCAAGAGCCGGACCGACTCCCGATCGACGTTCATCGCCCAGGGCGAGAACATGCGGACATGGCCCCAGTTGCGCACAGCCTGGCCGACGGCGTTGCCGGCCTCCAGGACGAGAGGCGCGATGCCGCGGGCGGCAAGATGGGCGGCGGCGGCGAGGCCGACGGGGCCGGCGCCGATCACGGCGACCGGAAGCTGGGCGGCGGTCATGGCATTTCCTCCAGGATGAACGGGTTCACGCGGCCTTGCGGCTGCGCGATGCGGAGTCGGGTGCGAGCGCCGGCGCCGGGTCGCCGCCGCCCAGGGATGCAAGGGCCTGGGCAAGCCCGGCGAAGGCCGGGCGGTTGAGGCGATAGAAGACCCAGCGGCCCGACTTCTCGGCCACGACCAGGCCGGCCTGGACGAGGATCTTCATGTGATGGCTGACGGCCGGCTGCGAGAGCCCGACCAGGCTCTCGAGGTCGCAAGCGCAGACCCGCTCGGCATCGGTGCAGCACGCCGCCTCCGGCTTGTGGAGGAAGGCCAGGATGCGCAGCCGCAGCGGGTCGGCGAGGGCACGGAACTGGGCGTCGTGGGCGAGCATGCCGGCCATTACATCGATATATTTGGATTTGTCAATGCATTGACGATCAGATCCAGAGACCTGGCCCTTCAGTTGCTCGCCGGCTGGGTGGGGACCCAACGAGGGGGCGACGCCCCCGCCACCGCCATGACCCAGAGCCACGGTGTCACGGGCGAGGCGGAGGGAGACGAAGACCGGATCTTGTTGCGACGGAAACCGCAGCAGCTCGCGCCTTCCGCCAAGCGCGATCGCATTCGAGCGGCTCCGCAGGTTCCTTCGCTTGCCCTTCCTTCGACACGCGCCTTCGGCGCGGCTCAAGATGAGGTCAAAGCTCACCCTGTCCTGAGCCGCCCGCTGCGCGGGCGAGACGCAGAATGGGCGCGCGACCGGCCGGCGCCATAGAGGGTTGCCCCGCGATCCGCCGCGCGTTGGTTGACGCGCGCCGCCCCAGCACCTTAAATCTCCGCCCTTGCGCGGCCGGCTCCCCCAACCTGGGCTCGGCCGCGCGCCGCTCCGGAGGCCGCCGTGATCGACGCCTTGATGCCGACCTATGCCCGGGCTCATCTCGCCTTCTCCCATGGAGAGGGCGCCTGGCTGTTCGGGACGGACGGGCGACGTTACCTCGACTTCTGCGCCGGCATCGCCGTGACCTCGCTGGGCCACTGCCACCCGCATCTCGTCAAGGCTTTGACCGAGCAGGCGCAGAAGCTCTGGCATTGCTCGAACCTGTTCGAGATCCCGGGCCAGAAGCGCATGGCCGACCGGCTGGTCGAGAACAGCTTCGCCGACAGCGCGTTCTTCACCAACTCCGGCGCCGAGGCCAACGAGGGCGCCATCAAGATCGCGCGGAAGTACCACTACACGA
>JAEULF010000236.1 GCA_016793965.1 Alphaproteobacteria bacterium
CGCGTCGTACGCCCGCGCCACGGCGTCCGAAACGAAAGGGTTGACGCGCCGCTCCGCGCCGAAGGTCGATGTCGGCCCGTGGCCGGGCACGAAGGTCACGTCGCTGCCGAGCGGGAACAGGCGCTGCCTGATCGAGCGCAGCAGGTCGTCGTGGTTGCCGCGCGGGAAGTCCGTGCGCCCGATCGAGCCGCTGAAGATCACGTCGCCGACGAACGCGAGGCGCGACGGCTCGTGGTGGAACACGACGTGGCCCGGCGTGTGGCCGGGGCAGTGGATCACGTCGAAGGAGAGCGTGCCCACGCTCACCGTGTCGCCATGCCGCAGCCAGCGGTCCGGCGTGAAGGCGCGGCACGGCGGGAAGCCGTACTTGGCAGCCGACTCCGGGATGCCGTCTATCCAGAACTTGTCGTCCTGATGCGGGCCTTCGACCGGCAACTTCAACTGGTCGCGCAGATCCGCCGTGGCGCCGGCATGATCGAGATGGCCGTGCGTGACCAGGATCTTCTCCAGGCCGACGCCGTTCTCCGCGACCTGGCCGAGAACGAGGTCGAGGTCGCCGCCGGGATCGACGACGGCGCCGCGCATGGTCTCCTCGCACCAGAGCAGCGAGCAGTTCTGCTGGAACGGGGTCACCGGCATGATGACGACGCGCATTGAGCCTGGCATCGGGCCTCGCTTCCTGCCGCCGGAGAGCGGCGGGTCCGGGCGCGGGCTCTACACGATGCGCGCGTGCCGGGCAACGCTTGCGCGCATGGCACCCAGGCCGGGCTCGCTGCAGCGCAGCGCAATTCGGTTGACCGACGCCGGGACCGCCTTGCTACAGTGAATGGACGTTCATCGACGGAGGCAGCCATGGCGAGCGGGGCGCATAGCTTGAAGGCCGAGCGCGAGAAGCGGATCGACGACGCGGAGCGCAAGCTGCGTATCGATCTCGCTGCCGCTTACCGGCTGATCGCCCTCTACGGCATGGACGACACGATCTATACCCACCTGTCCGTGCGCGTGCCCGGGCCGGAGCACCACTTCCTGATCAACCCCTATGGCATGATGTTCGACGAGGTAACGGCGTCGTCGCTGGTCAAGATCGACCTGGACGGCAAGATGGTCGAACCGTCGAACTGGCAGGTCAACGAGGCCGGCTTCGTCATCCACAGCGCGGTCCACGCCGCGCGCGAGGACGCGAAGTGCGTCATGCACACGCATACCGTGGCAGGCATGGCCGTGGCGGCGACGGAGGAGGGGCTGCTGCCGCTCTCGCAGCACGCGATGGAGTTCTACGGCGGCCGCGTCGCCTACCACGATTACGAGGGCATCGCGCTCGACCTTGACGAGCGCGAGCGGCTGGTCGCCGATCTCGGCGACAGCAAGGTGATGATCCTGAGAAATCACGGTCTGCTCACCGTCGGCCAGTCGGTCGCGGAAGCGTTCCAGTACATGTACTACCTGGAGCAGTCCTGCCGCGTGCAGGTCGCTGCCGCCAGCATGTCGGGCAGGCTGCGGCATGTGCCGCCCGATGTGGCTGAGCATACCGCTGGGCAATTCGTCCGGCCCGGGCAGCCGCCGAAGGGCATGCGGCTGTGGCCGGCGCTGCTGCGCAAGCTCGACCGGATCGATCCGTCCTATCGAGACTGAAGGCAAGACCCGATGGGAGCACAGGGCGGATGACCACCCAGCAAGCGCACAGCCTGCAGATCCGCAACCTGCGGAAGCACTACGGCGCCGTGCGCGCCGTGGACGACGTCTCTTTCACGGTCAAGCGCGGCGACTTCCTGACGCTGCTCGGCCCGTCGGGCTCGGGCAAGACCACCGTGCTCATGGCGATCGCCGGCTTCGTCGATCCGACCTCGGGCGACATCCTGGTCGATGACCGCGTCATCACCGGCCTGCCGCCGGAGAAGCGCAATTTCGGCATGGTGTTCCAGGGTTACGCGCTGTTCCCGCACCTCACCGTCGCCGGCAACGTCGCCTTCCCGCTGGAGGTGCGCAAGCTCGCCCGCGCCGACGTCGAAGCGCGCGTCAAGCAGGCGCTCGACCTCGTCCAGCTCGGTCATCTCGGCGATCGGCTGCCCAAGCAGCTCTCCGGCGGCCAGCAGCAGCGCGTGGCGCTCGCCCGCGCACTGGTGTTCCAGCCGGAGCTGCTGCTTCTCGACGAGCCGCTCTCCGCCCTCGACAAGAAGCTGCGCGCCGAGCTGCAGTGGGAGCTCAAGTCGCTGCACCAGCGCGTCGGCATGACCTTCATCTACGTCACGCACGACCAGGACGAGGCCTTGTCGATGTCCGACGAGGTCGCGATCATGCGCGAGGGCAAGCTGGTGCAGAGCGGCGCGCCTGGCGCGCTCTACGACCGGCCGCGCACGCGCTTCGTCGCCGACTTCCTCGGCAAGAGCAACTTCCTCCCCGGCAAGGTCGAAGGGCGCGAGGGCAGCGGCTTCGCCTACGCCGCCGGCGGCCAGCGCTTCGTCCAGGCCGGCCATGCCGATGGCCGCCAGCCGGGGGACGCGATCCTGGTGGCGCTGCGGCCGGAGAAGGTGTCGCTCGGCCACGCCGCGTCGTCCACCGCGCGCAACCGCCTGCAGGCGGAGATCGTCAGCTGGAGCTATTTCGGCACGGGCGTGCACTTCCTGGTCAAGGCACCGGGCATCGGCGAGCTCACCGTGACCCGCCCGAGCTGGCGCCTCGACGTGCCGCTCGAGGCCGGCGCCAAGGTCTGGCTCGCCTGGGACGCCGACGCGACGATCCCGGTGGCGGACGACTGAGGGGGCATTGCCCCGACCCGACCCATGCTTCGCTCTGGGTGGGGCCATTCGCGCCCTCACGCCGCCCACATCTCCTGCCCGCCGACGAAGGTCTGCAGCACCTTCACCGCGCGGATCTCCTCGCGCGGGATCGAGAAGTAGTCGCGGTCGAGCACGGCGAAGTCGGCGAGCTTGCCTGGCTCCAGCGAGCCCTTGATCGCTTCCTCGCGTCCCGACCAGGCGCCGAGGATCGTGTAGGCCCTGAGCGCCTCGACCGGCGTGATCGCCTCGCGCGCGTCGAGGTCGCCTCCGGTGTCGGACCGGCGGTTGACCATCGACCACATGGCGAGGAACGGGTTGAACTGGCAGACCATGGCGTCCGAGTGGCCGGGGGCGGGGATGCCGCGGTCGATCAGCGTGCGGTGCGGCCACATCCAGCGCATCGCCGCCTGGCCGCGGTTGGCGCGGTAGGCGTCGCCCAGGTCGTACATGAACCCGGTGGCCGAGCTGTCGACGACCTTGAGCCTGGCGATGCGGTCCATCACCGCGGGCGTCACGTAGCAGCAATGCTCGATCCGCATCCGGTGGTCCTCGACGGGATGGGCCTCGAGCGCCGCCTCGATGGCGTCGAGCGCGAAGTCGATGCCGCGATCGCCCACGCCCTCGATGCAGACCATGAGCCCGGCCTTGTGCGCGGCGATGGCGCGCGCCTTCAGGTCCTCGGCCTCGTAGAGCAGCATGCCGCAATTGTTCGGCGGCTCGCCGAGCACCGGGGCGCCGACATAGGGCTCGTAATAGGCGGCGGTGCGGCCGCTGGTCGAGCAGTCCGGGCACCACTCCACGCCGATGACGCGCACCCAGTCGTCGCCGAAGCCCGTGCGGATGCCCGCCGCGGCGAAGCTCTCGATCAGCCCGGCCTCGCGGCCGCTGACGATGATGCCGACGCGGACCTTGATCTGGCCGCGGTCCTTCATGAGCTGATAGGCCTGGATGGAGCGGCGCGGGGTCAGCGAGTTGTAGAAGCTGGTGATGCCGACGCTGAGGCACTCCTGCATCACCCTGCCCATGCCGGCAGCGACGTCCTCGGGCGTGTCGCCCGCCTGCACCTGGTTGAGGACGTGGTGCGCCGCGGTCTCGCGCAGCACGCCGGTGAACGCGCCGCTCGCGGGATCGCGGTCGAAGGCGCCGAAGGGCGGGTCCTTCGCGTCGGGTCCCACGCCGGCTTCCGCGAAGGCGCGCGCGTTGGCGAGGCCGATATGGCCGTCGCGGCGCATGATGAAGACCGGCCTTCCGTTGCCGGCCTTGTCGAGCTCGGCCTGGGTCGGGTAGCCGCCGCTCCGGCGGTCGTCGAACAGGTAGCCGACGAACCAGCGGTCGGGCGGGCTGGCGCGCGTCGCCGCGTCGATCCGGGCGAGGAGGGCGGCGCGGGTC
>JAEULF010000285.1 GCA_016793965.1 Alphaproteobacteria bacterium
GCCGTGGACAAGCTGCCGCGCGGGCGCGGCTTCGGCGACCCGATCCGGCTGTCGATCGACCTCGGCAACGAGGACGACATCCTGGCCTGCCTGCTGCACACGCCCGTCCCCGAGGGCGCTCCGGCCGATGGCGGCCGTCGCTTGCTGCTCGCCTCGACCGAAGGGAACGGCTTCCAGGTCGCCGAGAGCGAAGTGCTCGCCTCGACCCGCGCCGGCCGCCAGATCATGGTGCTGGGCGAGGGCGGCAAGGCGCGCGCCTGCCTGCCGACCGCCGGCGACCATGTCGCCGTGCTGAGCGAGAGCCGCAAGCTCCTGGTCTTCCCCTTGGAGCAGGTGCCGGCGATGTCGAAAGGCCGCGGCGTCATCCTGCAGAAGTACAAGACCGGCGGGCTGCTCAAGGAGGGCCTCGCCGACATCGCGGTCTTCGCGCTGAAGGACGGCCTCGCCGTCGAGGGCGGCGGGCGCCGCCAGGTCTTCGACGTCAAGGACTGGATCGGCAACCGTGCCGGCCAGGGCTCGACGGTGCCGAAGGGTTGGCCGCGCGTGGCGAAGCTGCGGTAGGGGCAGCGCGCGGCCTCACCGCCGCTCCGCCGGCGCGCGCCGCGATCGCAGCCAGGCGGCGATCCGCGCTCCTGTCGTCCAGGTCGACAGGAGACCGAGCAGGGCCAGCATGTCCTGCACCGGCACCAAGAAGCGCGGCGGCTCGGCCGCGTTGAGCAGCGCCATGAGCGCCAGCAGGGCGGCGACCGTCGTCCACCCGACCGCCAGCGCGGCGCGCAGCGGCGGCGCGATCCCGCGCAGCAGCAGCAGGCAGGGTGCCAGCGCGATCCCGATCCACTCGAGCGCGACATAGGGAACGGCGAGCAGCGCCATCGGCAGCAGCACGACGCTCGCCGCCAACGCGAAGGCGTCGGCGGTCGCGGCATCGACCTGCACGGGCGGCGGCTCCGCGACCAGGTTGCGCAGGGCTTCGGCATGCACGGTGGCGCCGGCGCGCGCCATGCGGTCGAGGTCGCCGGCGAGCCGGTCCGCGTCGGCGCGATGCGCGGGCAGGGACTGCGGCATGCCGATGTCGCGCCACCAGTAGAACGCGTCGAGGCCAACGCGCAGGAGCTTGCCGAGGTTGTAGGCCGCGAGCCTCGCGTAGTCGATCGGCCGGGCCAGCACGGCCTCCAGGGCCAGGCGCTTGAAGACGCCGTCGACCTTGGCATGCGGCGAGGTGCCCGGATAGCTCCCCGGCGCCGCCGCGACGGCGGCGCGCACGACGCCGGACGGGCTCGCGCCGCCGAAGGCCTGCCGCAGCCTCTCGTCGGTCGAGCCGAACGCGAACCAGGCGCCCTGCACCATCGACGCGACCCAGCTCTCGTCGCTCAGCCGGTCGGGCGCGAAGTCCATCTGGTAGCGCGGCAGGAACGCCTTCAGCTCCCGCTTGATCTCCGGATGGGCCGGACCGTCGAGGTCGACCATGTGCCCGACATGGGCGATGGCGTTGTGGCCGGTGAAGCTCGTCACGTCGAAGGCGCCATGGCGCGCGGCGAAGAGCCCCATGTATGCGGCCGTCCCGAGCGCGGCGAGCGCCAAGGCGGCGATCGCGCGCCGCGCCGCCGCGCGCGACGCGCCGAGGCCGGGCGAGCGCCAGGCCGCCGCGGCGACCAGCGCCAGTGCCGCCAGAGCCGCGACCGCCGACGGCTTCACCAGGACGTTGGCGAGCAGCACGACGCCCAGCGCCGCCGTCGCGCGCGCGCCGCCGCCTTCGGCGAGCACCAGGACCGCGAGCGCCCAGCCGGCGAGGAAGAGGCAGCGCTGCGCATGCTCGCTCATCAGCAGCAGCTCGAAGGCCCAGCCCTTCTGCGTCAGGCCGACCAGCAGGAGGGCGACGAGCGCCGCCGCCGTCGAGCCGGTCAGCCGCCGCACCAGGGCGACCGCCGCCCAGGCCGCCGCGGCCCAGCCCAGGGCGTGCGCCAGGAGGATGCCGACGGGATGGCTGACGACGGCGAGCGCCGCCCAGACCAACATCGGATAGGCAGCCGTCCGCACCTCGTCGAGCTGCCAGGGCCGGTGCTGCAGGTAGCCCGCGCTGTCGTCGGTCAGGTAGGGCGTGCCCAACGCGAAGGCGGCCGCGAGGCGCAGTCCGAGAATCGCGAGACCGCATGCCAGCAGCAGCAGGACGCCGCGCCGGGAGGCGCGGGCATCATCAGGAGCGGATCTCGGCGGCATCGGCGCGGGCCCCGTGACGAACGTCGCGCGCAGATTGAGCCGCCAGCGGCAGCGCGCGCAAGCCCGCCCCTGTCTACTCGGCGAGCTCCGCGCGCTCGCCCATGTAACCGGCCCAGGCGAACCAGTAGGCAAGATGCCCGGCGACGCGCGGCAGCCGCTGGCGGTCCGGCCCGACCAGAGCGTCCTCCTGCACAAGCCAGGTCGTGCCCGCATCGTCCACCAGAGCGGCGCCTGTCGCGTCCGCGGCCTTGAACTGCCGCCCGCCGCGCTCGTAGGCGCGCAAGCCGCGCGGCGTGCCGTCGCGGAGCAGCACGACGTCGAGTGCCCCGACCCGGTCGTTGATCACCGGCCGACGCGCCAGCACCTCGACCGGCCAAGCCTTGGCGCCGCCGACCGCGCGAATGCCGAAGACGATGTCTTTCTGCGGCCTGCGCTGGTCCGTGACGGCCGCCGGGAACATCAGGTCGGGGCTCGCGAAGTAGCGGCCATAGGACCGCCCGGGCTCGTAGTCGCGATCATGCCCGGTGCGCAGCGACAGCACCGATGTCCGCGGGTGGCGCGTCCGCCAGGCGCCCCAGCTCGTGACGACCACGGGCAGGATCTTCAGCGCGATCCCCGACCCGACCAGCGGGCCGACGACCGGCGTGCCGGCGAACTGGTTCCACAGGCTGTCCGTGGCGCGGTCGTGCATCAGCTTGTTCGAGCGGTAGAGCAGTCCGGAGGAGCCGAAGACGAAGCGCTCGTCCCGCCCGGGAGCGCGCGCCTCGAACAGGATCCCGGCGCCGCACAGCGTGCAGTAGGCGAGCGCCACGGGGACGCCGCCGACCACGTCGTTCGCCATCTCGTGCCAGTCCAGGATGCGCAGCGGATAGGCGCGCGCCTCGCCGTTCAGCGCCACGCCGAAGACCGGCTCGTCGGCACCGAGATAGCCAGCCTCCGCAGCAGGCACATGGGCTGGATCGACGAGGGCCGGGATTCCGTCCACTTGGACGCCGCCCCACGTGATCTCCTCGATGCGGATGGCCGTCCGCGCTGCGCTGCCGATCCGTGACGGGCCGAGGAAGCGGCTGAACGCCGGATCGATCAGCGAGTGCACGGCCTCGGTCAGCGCAGCGTAAGAGGCGTGCGGGCGCACGGACGGATGCGTCTCCTGCCAGAGCATCCAGCGGTCCCAGGTCTCGGCCGCCGGCGCGCCGGTCAGGCGCGCGAGGGCCGCTCCGATGTCGCGCGCGTCGCGGCGGTTGTAGCGCAGCGCCAGGATCAAGCCGGCGGCGGCGTCGGGCGTGCCGCGATCGAGCAGCGTGCGCAGGCCGGACTGGGCAGCGCTGGGCGGACCGATCGCGACGCCCAGCGTTGCCGTGAACACCGGATCGCCTTGCGGCACGCCTGGCCAACCCGGCGCCTGGGCACGACAATCGGGCGCCTGGACGATGACGCTCGCTAGAAGTGCCGCGCCGGCGAAAGACCGGCGAGACCACTGGGCGACGGCGGGACGAAACGCCGGGACGGGGGACGAATCGCGAGTCGAGCGGCTGCGCCTTGGACGCATGCAATCCTCCGCCGCGGAGTGTGCCGAAGAAAGCGGCCGCCGGTGCTCACGTTCACGTGCGCCCGCGCGGGGCGACGCATCCGCCTTGCCGCTGTAACGGCCTCCCCCTATCTCGATACCAAGCCAGACTCGCCGCCAGGCTGCGCCGCCAAGGCACATTCCTTTCTCAACCGGAGGCTCCATGCCGACCAAGCTGACCCTGAACGGGCGCGCCGTCACGCTCGACGTCGATCCCGACATGCCCCTCCTCTGGGCGATCCGCGACCATGCCAACCTGACGGGCACCAAGTTCGGCTGCGGCGTCGCGCAATGCGGCGCCTGCACGGTGCACATCGACGGCGCAGCGGCCCGCGCCTGCGCCACGCCTGTCGCCGCCGTCGAAGGCAAGGCCGTGACCACCATCGAGGGCTTGAAGGGCAAGGCCGCGCAGGCGGTGCAGGCCGCCTGGCAGAAGCTCGACGTCGTGCAGTGCGGCTACTGCCAGTCCGGCCAGATCATGTCGGCCGCGGCGCTGCTCGCGACGAACAAGAAGCCGAGCGACGCCGACATCGACGCGGCGATGGCCGGCAATCTGTGCCGTTGCGCCACCTATGTCCGGATCCGTGCGGCCATCCATGACGCCGCCAAGACGATGGGGGCCTGAACCATGCTGAGCAACTCCCTGCCCGCGCCCGTCCGCCACCTCGCCGCGGACGAGCCCTCGCGCCGCAGCTTCATGATCGGCGCCGCCGCCGTCGCCGGCGGCCTCGCGGTCGGCTTCCGCCCGGACGCCGCCGCTGCGCAGGCCGCCGCCCCCGCCGCGCCGGCGCTCAACCCGCTGCAGGCCTACCTGCGCATCGGCGCCGACAACAGCGTAACCGTGCTCTCCGCCCACATGGACATGGGCCAGGGCATCTATCACGGCCTCGCCACCCTGGTCGCCGAGGAGCTCGGCGCCGACATGGCGCAGATGAAGGTCGAGGGCGCCTCGGGCGACGTGAAGGCCTATGGCAACCTCGCCTGGGGCGGCTTCGCCCAGGGCACCGGCGGCTCGACCGCCATCGCCTCGTCCTTCGAGCGCTATCGCCGGGCCGGCGCCGCCGCGCGCCTGATGCTGGTCAACGCCGCGGCAGCCGCCTGGAACGTCCCGGCCGGCGAGATCAAGGTCGCCAAGGGCAAGCTCACGCATGCCTCCGGCAAGCTGGCGACCTTCGGCCAGGTCGCGGCCAAGGCGGCGACGCTGCCGGTGCCGACCGAGATCACGCTGAAGGACCCGAAGGACTGGACGCTGATCGGCAACCCCGCCGTCAAGCGCCTGGACAGCCGCGCCAAGACCACCGGCAAGCAGCCCTACACCATCGACGTCAAGCTGCCGGGCATGCTGACGGCGGTGATGCTGCACCCGCCGCTGTTCGGCGCCGTCGCGAAGTCGATCGACGCGTCGAAGGCGAAGAGCGTCAAGGGCTTCGTCTCGGCGGTGATGACGCCGCGCGGCGTCGCCGTCGTCGGCAAGGACATGTGGTCGGCCCTCCAGGCGCGCGATCGGGTCGCCGTGACCTGGGACGACGCCCAGGCGGAGAAGCGCGGCTCGGCCGAGCTCGTGGCCGAGTACACGGCGCTCGCCGCCAAGCCCGGCACCGTCGCGCGCAAGGACGGCGATGCCGAAGGAGCGTTCGCCGGGGCAGCCAAGGTGATCGAGGCCACCTACGCGTTCCCCTACCTCGCGCACGCCGCCATGGAGCCGCTCAATGCCGTGGCGCGCATGAACAAGGACGGCACGCTGGAAGTCTGGGGCGGGCACCAGATCCCCGACCTCTACGCAGCGATCGCCGCCAAGGTCGCCGGCGTGGCTCCGGACAAGGTGCGCATGCGCACCATGATGACCGGCGGCGGCTTCGGCCGCCGCGCCGTCGCCGACGGCGACATTGTCGTCGAGGCCGTGGCGGTCGCCAAGGCGCTCGGCTGGAAGGCGCCGGTCAAGGTGCAGTGGACGCGCGAGAACGACATGCAGGCCGGCCGCTACCGGCCGCTCTACGTTCACGCGGTCAAGGCGGCGATCGACGCGGCGGGCAATCCGGTCGCCTGGTCGCAGCGCATCGTCGGCCAGTCGATCGCCGCCGGCACGCCCTTCGAGGGCGGGCTGGTGAAGAACGGCGTCGACGGCACCTCGGTCGAGGGCGCCTCGAACCTGCCCTACGCCATCCCGAACCTGACGGTCGAGCTGCACACCACCAAGGTCGGCGTGCCGATCCTTTGGTGGCGCTCGGTCGGCAGCACGCACACGGCCTTCTCGACGGAGACCATGCTCGACGAGCTGGCCAAGGCGGCGGGCAAGGACCCGGTGGAGTACCGCCGCGCGCTGCTGGCCAAGCACCCGCGCCATCTCGGCGTGCTGAACCTGGCGGCCGAGAAGGCCGGCTGGGGCAAGCCGCTGCCGGCCGGGAAGGCGCGCGGCATCGCCGTGCACGAATCCTTCCACAGCTACGTGGCGCAGGTGGCGGAGGTCACGGTCGATGCCAAGGGCGGCTTCACGGTCGATCGCGTGATCTGCGCGGTGGATTGCGGCATCGCGATCAATCCCGACGTGATCAAGGCGCAGATGGAGGGCGGCATCGGCTTCGGCCTGGGCGCAGCACTCGCAGAGGCGATCACGCTGGAGAAGGGCCGCGTGCAGCAGTCCAACTTCCACGACTACACGCCGCTGCGGATCGACCGCATGCCGAAGGTGGAGGTCCACATCGTCCCATCGACGGCGGCCCCCACCGGAGTCGGCGAGCCGGGCGTGCCGCCGATCGCGCCTGCCGTCGCGAACGCTCTGTTCGCCGCGACCGGCAAGCCCGTGCGGAGCCTGCCCTTCCTGACGGCCTGACGCCGGGTCGCGCCAGATCGAGCCGGCCCTCGGCAATCCCGAGGCGCCGGCTCATCTTTTTTTACAATAAAATCAATCAATTAAGTCGCAAGCTGCGCTGATATATCACCGCTTGATCAATCATATGTTTGTGATATGATCGTTTCGTCTGAAACGAAACGATCAAGCGCCGCGCGGCTGCATGTCGCCATCCGCGAGCGGCACGGAGGCAAGTCCATGACCAGCACGGGATTGTTCGCCAGGGTCGGCCGCAAGATCGACCTGATGGGCAAGATGATGCAGCGGCTCGGCGTGCCCGCACGAATCGGTGCCAATGACCAGCTCGGCACGCGCATGTTCCAAGCGACGCGCGCCTGCCTGTCTTGCCGCAGCGCCGAGAGCTGCGAAGCATGGTTCGCCGCCGGCGCGCCGGGCGACGCCCATCGCACCTTCTGCCCGAACGCCGGGACCTTCGAGCGCATTGCCAGCAGCCATTGACGGCCCGCCCTGTGCAAGACACTGCCGCACGGGCTCCCTGCCCTACGGCCCCCCTAGGCGGACGGACGTCGGCGCGCTAGAACGCACCGACGTCCTCACCTGCCTCGGGAGCCCGGGATGACCGCCTCGACCGCGACTGCCTCGCTGCCGCTTCTCGACCGCTTGTGGCCGGCCGACGGCCGCGCCGCGACGGTGCTGCGCGCGGTCGGCATGGCGTGCCTCGGCACGGCGCTGCTGACGGCATCGGCGCGCGTCCAGATTCCGTTCTGGCCGGTGCCGATGACCATGCAGACCTTCGTCGTCCTGCTGCTCGGCCTGACCTGCGGCGCGCGGCTCGGCGCGGGCACGGTGGCGTTCTATCTCGGCCTCGGCGCCGTCGGCCTGCCGGTCTTCGCCGGCACGCCGGCCAAGGGCATCGGCTTGGCCTACATGACCGGGCCGACGGGCGGGTACCTGGTCGGGTTCATGGCTGCTGTCTGCGTCGTCGGCTGGCTGGCGGCGCGCGGCTGGGACCGTCGCGTCCTGACGACATTGGCCGCCGGCGTCGTCGGCATGGTCGTGATATACGCCCTCGGCGCCGGCTACTTGGCGTCCCTCTACGGCGCCGAGAAGGCGCTCGCGACCGGCGTCCTGCCCTTCCTGCTCGGCGACGCCTTGAAGATCGCATTGCTCGCCGCAACACTGCAGCTCGTCTGGAGGGGCATCGTGCGGGCGCCCTGACGCAAGCCCGCCTGCTCCCGATCCGCGCTCAGGCGTCCCAGTCCAGCCCCATCGCCTTGTAGGTCGCCGGGTCCTCGGCCCAGTTCTCGCGCACGCGCACGGTCAGGAACAGGTGCACCGGGCGGCCCTCTGCGGCAGCGAGCTCGGCCTGCGCCTTCTCGCGCACCTCCTTGATGCGCGTCCCGCCCTTGCCGATGACCATGGCCTTGTGGCTGTCCCGCGCCACGGTGACGACCTGCTGCACGCGCACGCTGCCGTCGTCGAACTCCTCCCAGGCCTCGGTCTCAACGGCGAGATGGTAGGGCAGCTCCTGGCGCAGCTGCAGGAAGAGCTGCTCGCGCGTGATCTCCGCTGCGAGGTCGCGCTGCGTCGCCGTCGTCGCGTCGTCGGGCGGGTAGAGCCAGGGGCTCTCAGGCATGCGCGCCAGCAAGTCGCGTTTCAGATCTCCCACCCCGTCGCCTGACAGCGCCGCGATCATGAAGGTGGCGTCGAAGCGGCCGGCGCCGTTGAGCCGGGCGACGAGCGCCAGCAGCGCCTCGCGCTTCACCAAGTCGATCTTGTTGAGCGCCAGGACGTTCGCGCGCTGCGCCCGCAGCCCCGCCAGGCGCTCGGCGATGGCATGGGAATCCTCGACCGCGCGCTTGGCGGACGCATCCACCAGCAGCAGCGCCACGTCCGCCTCCTCCGCTGCGGTCCAAGCGGCCTGCACCATGGCGCGGTCAAGCCGGCGCTGCGGCGCGAAGATGCCGGGCGTATCGACGAGCACGAGCTGCGCCGGCCCCTCGACCATGATTCCCAGCACCCTGGTGCGCGTGGTCTGCGGCTTCGGCGTGACGATCGACACCTTCTGCCCGACGAGCTGATTGACCAGCGTCGACTTGCCGGCGTTGGGCGCGCCGAGCACGGCGACGAAGCCGGCGCGGGTCTCGGCGGCAGCGCCGCCGGGGTGGCGGGCTTCAGTCATGGCGATGCCTCGATCTGCCGCAGCAGCGCTTCGGCTGCCGCGCGCTCGGCCGCGCGCTTGGCGCTGCCTTCGCCACGGGCCGTGGCACCGGCGCGGGCCAGGCTGACCTCGACGACGAAACGGCGCATGTGCGCCGGCCCCTCTTGCGACACGACCTGGTAGGCGGGCAGCGGCATGCCGCGCGCCATCGCCCATTCCTGCAGCACGGTCTTGGCGTCCTTCGGCGGCGCGAGGTCGCGGCCGAGGAGCGGCCCCCAGCCCCGCTCGATGAAGGGACGCGCCGCGGCGAGGCCGCCGTCGCGATAGAGCGCGCCGATCACCGCTTCGCAGGCATCGGAGACGACGCCGGCATGGCCCTGGCTGCCGCCGCCCTGCCCGACGCCGAGCGTGATCTGCGCCGACAGGCCGGTGGCGACGGCCACATCGGCCACGGTCTCGCGGCGCACCAGGCCGACGAATCGCAGCGCCAGCTCGCCCTCCGGCTCCGCCGGGAAACGCGCCAGCAGCAGGTCCGCCACGACCAGGCCGAGCACGCGGTCGCCGAGGAACTCCAGCCGCTCGAAGGCCTCTGCCGAGGGCCGGTCGGCAGCCGAGGGATGCGTCAACGCCTGGCGCAGCAGCGCCGGATCGGCGAAGCGGTGGCCCAGGATCGCGTCGAGGTCAGCGGCAGTCATGGCGACGACGGTGCGGCTAGGCCAGGCGT
The DNA here is from genome assembly GCA_016793965.1 of Alphaproteobacteria bacterium. Taxonomy (GTDB): domain Bacteria; phylum Pseudomonadota; class Alphaproteobacteria; order JAEULF01; family JAEULF01; genus JAEULF01. The sequence goes on from JAEULF010000285.1 coordinate 9,479, forward strand.
GAGAGCAAGCGCGCGCTCTCCCGTCATCCCCGCGAAGGCGGGAAGCCGCCTTGCGGCCAGGTGCTGCTCTCGTCGCCCACGGCACGGCCAGCGGCCGCGCGATCGCGGCTCTGCCATCGGGCAGATCGGTCCCCGCTTGCGCGGGCATGACTGTGGAATGAGCAGCATCGGACCCGCTCGCGCCGGAGATCGCGGCGGCGATCCTAGCACGTCCTCAGCGGATCCCGTGCAGCAGGCGGCCGTAGCGGATGGCGAAGGGCCACTTCCAGACCTCCCAGAGCGCCGCCGTGCCGTCGGTCGAGAAGAAGACGAACTCGGCGCGCCCGATCAGGTTCTCGAAAGGCACGAAGCCGACGTCGGCGCGGCTGTCGCTCGAGTTGTCGCGGTTGTCGCCCATCATGAAGTAGTGGCCTGCGGGAACCGCGAACTCCTCGGTGTTGTCCGAGCTGCCGCGGTCGCCCTCGATCTCGATGATGACATGCGCGGCGCTGTTCGGCAGGGTCTCCATGTAGGTGTCGACGCGCCCCTGGCGGTAGCGGTCGGCATAGACGTAGTCGGCGATGCGGTCGCGCTTGACCGGCGTGCCGTTGACGAAGAGCACGCCGGAGCGGACCTGGATGCGGTCGCCGGGCATGCCGACGATGCGCTTGATGAAGTCCGTGCGCTCCTCGCGCGGCTTCTTGAAGACGGCGACGTCGCCGCGCTTCGGCTCGGAGCCGAGGATGCGCCCCTTGAACGGGATCGCCGAGAACGGGAAGGAGAAGCGGCTGTAGCCGTAGGAGTACTTGGAGACGAACAGGTAGTCGCCGACCAGCAGCGTCGGGATCATCGAGCCCGAGGGGATCGAGAACGGCTC
>JAEULF010000293.1 GCA_016793965.1 Alphaproteobacteria bacterium
CAGCGGCGGGGGAGCGGTGCGCGGCGGGCATCGGTCGAGCTCCTGGCATGGCATCGAAATTGCGGGTGCAGCGGACCGGCGGCGGATGCCGCGCGGTGATGCACCCGCCACTGCACGTGACGGGCCAGTTCGGGACACGGCGCCATGCCGCCGCAGGAGGGGTCGATGCCGCGCTCCACAGCTCTGCGCCAAGCCGTCCTCTACGGATTGGGGATCCTGGCGACCAAAGGCGTCTCCTTGGCGATGCTGCCTGTCGTGACCGCGCACCTGCCGCCGGCCGATTACGGGCGGCTGGAGGTGCTGCAGGCGCTGGCGGATGTCTGCTCCATCCTCGTCGGCTTCGGCCTGGTCGATGCCTTCTACCGGTTCGCCGGCGACGCCGCCGACGCCGACGCGCTGAAGCGGTTGGCCGCCACCGCGTTCGGCTGGTCGATGCTGCTCAGCGCCGCTATCGCCGGGCCGATCGTCGCCGCCGCGCCGCTCCTTGCCGCATGGCTGCCCGGCGAGCCGCCGCCGCGCGCGGTGGCGCTGGTCGCGCTCACGCTGGTGCTGGACGGCTGCATCCAGATGCCGCTCGCATGGCTGCGGATGCGCGACCAGGCCGCGCGCTTCGTCGTCACGAGCGTGCTGCGGGCACTGCTCCAGGCCGCGCTCGTGGTCGTCGCCCTGCGGGCCGGCACCGGCATCGACGGCGTCGCCGCGGCCGGGCTGGCGGCCGCTCTGTTCCAGGCGGCGATCCTGGCCACAGGCCAGCTGCGCGCCACCGGCCTGCATCTAGATCTCGCCATGGGCGCCCGCCTGCTGCGTTACGCGGCGCCCCTCGTCCTCTCCGGCGTGGCCGGGTTCTTCCTGGCCGGCTTCGACCGCTGGGCGCTCGCCGCCCAGCTCGGGCCGGAGGAGATGGCGATCTATGCGCTGGCTGCCAAGTTCGCCTTGGTCGTCGGCCTTGTGCTGCAGCCCTTCGGCATGTGGTGGTACCCCCGCCGTTTCGTCGCGCTCGCGGGGCCGGACGGGCCCGCCGCGAGCGCCCGCGTGGCGGCGCTCGGCGTCGGTCTCGGGGTCGCGGCCGCGCTCGCCGTCGCCGTCGCCGGTCCCGTGGCGATCCGCTGGCTGACGCCGCCCGTCTACCACGGCGCTGCGGCGCTCCTGCCCTGGCTCGCCGCGATCCACGCCATCAAGAACGCCGGCGACCTGATGAACGTCGGCTGCTACGTCGGCCGCGACACCGTCCTGCCGACAGGGATCGGCCTGGCGAGCGCAGGCGTGCTGGTGGCTGGTCTCCTGGCTCTCGTCCCCGTCGCGGGCGTGCCCGGTGCGATCGGCGCGGCGGCCGCGGCCTGGACGTTGCGCCTGGCATCGATGCTGGCGGCCAGCCAGCGGCGCGTGCGGCTGCCCTATCCGGCGGCGCGGCTTGCCGCCATCGCCGCGCTGGGGCTCGCAGGCACGGCGGCGGCGAGCCTGGCCGGGCCGGCGCTCGGTCCCCTGGCTGCCGTCGCCGCCGCGATCGGCGTCGTGCTGCTGACGCCGATGCCGGGGCCTCGCGGCAGCGCCTGGCCGATGCTCGTGGCCGCGGTCAGCCGCCTGCTTCCCAGGCCAGGCGCTTGCGGTAGATCGTCGACGGGCTGACGTCGAGCAGCGCCGCGGCCTTTGGCACGTTGCCGTTGCACGCCTCGATCGCCGCTTCGATCGCCTCGCGCTCGATCGCAGCCAGCGGCCTGATCCCCCCCGCCGCCGTCGGCTGCGGCCGCGGGGGCCGAGCCGCAGCGGGGCCGGGCGCCGCACCTGCCGCGCGCGGCGCGCTGCCGAGCGGCGGCAGCATGTCCGCGGTGACCGTCTCGCCGTCATGCAGCACCACGACGTTGCGCACGGCATTCTGCAGCTCGCGCACGTTGCCCGGCCATTCGTGCTGGCGCAGCGCGGCCTCGGCTTCCGGGGCGAAGGCGGCGAACTTGCGCCCTTCCTCCTCGGCGAAGCGCTTGAGGAACTCACGCGCGATCAGGATCACGTCGTCCTCCCGCTCGCGCAGCGGCGGCAGGTGCACGGGCACGACGTGCAGCCTGTAGAACAGGTCCTCGCGGAACCTGCCGGCGCGCACCTCGGCCGTGGGATCGCGATTGGTCGCGCAGATGATGCGCACGTCCACCGGCTCCTGGCGGCTGCTGCCCACGCGCTGGACGATGCCCGTCTGCAGGAAGCGGAGCAGCTTGCTCTGCAGGGCCATGTCCATCTCGCAGATCTCGTCGAGGAACAGCGAGCCTCCGTTGGCCTGCAGCGCGGCGCCCTCGCGATCCGCGGTGGCGCCGGTGAAGGCGCCCTTCACGTGGCCGAACAGCTCGCTCTCCAGGAGGTCGCGCGGGATCGCCGCGCAGTTGAGCGCGATCAGGGGTCGCTCGCGCCGTCCGCTCGCCTTGTGGATCGCCTCGGCGCAGAGCTCCTTGCCGGTTCCGCTCTCGCCCGTCACGAACACGGTCGCCTTGCTGCGCGCGGCGCTTTGCAGCACCCGGTAGACCGCCTGCATGACCAGCGACTCACCGATGAAGCTGTAGAAGCGGTCGCGCGCGAACTCGGCCTCGTAGGTCTCGACCTTCGCCGTCAGCCGCTGCCGCTCGATCGCGTTGCGCACCGTGACGTTCAGCCGGTCGGCGTTGAACGGCTTGACGATGAAGTCGAAGGCGCCGGACCGCATCGCCTCGACCGCCATGTTGATGGACCCGTTGGCGGTGACCACGACGGCCTGCGTCGGCATGCCGTCGGCCTTGATGTCGCGCAGGATGTCCAGGCCGTTGGCGTCGGGCAGCTGCAGGTCGAGCACGACGACGTCCGGCAAGCGCTCGCGCAGGGCCTTGCGCGCCTCGGCAGCCGTTGCGACGCACTCGACCGTGCAGCTCGTCGCCTTGAGATACTCGGCGTACAGCCGCGACATGGCGAGCGTGTCTTCGACGATCAGGACACGGGGCTTCTGTGCCATGCCGGGGGCCGCTCCGATGCGCTGTTCCACTGTCAGCGAACCATCGGGCACAGGGACGCTTTGTCAAGCGGCGCCGGCGTCGGTCCCGGCTCTTGCCTGCATGCCGTTGACGAACGCCTGCAGCGAGTTCAGCCCCGTCTCTATGCCTGCGGAGAGGGATCGCGCCGCATCCATCGCCTCGGCCTGCGCGCCGGACCGCGCCGCGACCTCGGCGGCCTGCGCCAGGGAAGCGAGGTGGCGCAGCCCGAAGGTGGCGAGCAGGCTCGACAAGGCATGGACCGGGCCGACGACGTCGGCCTCGTCGCCTTTCGCGATCTCCTCTGCCAGCATGGCCGCGTGCTTGCGCGCGTCGGCGCAGACGTCCACGACGAGGGAGAGCGTCATCTCCCGTCCGATCGACGCCACCATGTCGGCGATCGTGGACGAGTGCACTTCGGCCGACGGGCGTGCCGGCTGAGGCGCGCGCGGCGCCGCCTCGGGCGTCCACCGGGCGAGAAGCTGCTCGAGCTGGGAACGGTCGATCGGCTTCGACAGCACCTCGTTGAGGCCGGCGGCGCGATAGGCGTCCAGGTCGGAGCGCATGACGTTGGCCGTCAGCCCGATGATCGGGATGCGGCCTGCTTGGTCCGGCAGGTCGCGGATGGCCCGCGTCGCCTCGATTCCGTCCATCTCGGGCATCCGGACGTCCATGAGCACCAGGTCATAGGGAACCTGCTGCACGGCCTCGAGGGCCTCGCGGCCGTTCGCGACCAGGTCGGCGCGGTGGCCGAGCTTCTGCAGCAGGGCCTGGATGACGCGCTGGTTCGTGACGTTGTCCTCCGCGACGAGAATGCGCAGCGGCCGCAAGTCGGCCGCCTTGAGCCGCATGGCCGCGCGCCGCGCGGTCGCGGACGTCACCTCGCGGAGCGCGACGTCCAGGGCATGCGTGCGGACCGGCTTGTCGATGACCTCGTCGAAGCGCTGGCTGACTTGGCGGCGGAGGCTGCCGTCGACGCTTGCCCCCGCGGCGAGGATAAGGCTGGTCTTGTCTCGCCGGGTCAGGCGGCGGAGGGCGTCGGCCGCGGCCACCGGGCTGGGCGCGACGGTGTCGTCGACGACGATCGCCTGGAACGGCATTCCGACCTGCGCCGACTGCTCCAGCAGCATCTCCATCTCCGAGACGTCATCGACGCTCATCGTGGCGGCGCCCAGCCGGTCGAGGCCGCTCTCCAGCAGCGCGCGGTCCGGCCCGCCGGGCGCGACGACGAGGACGCGCATGAAGGACAGGGCGCCGCGCTCCGCGGCACTGCCGTCCGCGAGCGCGAAGGGCAGCTCGAACCAGAAGCGGCTGCCCTTGCCTTGGCTGCTCTCGACGCCCATGGCGCCGCCCATGAGCTGGACGAGCCGGCGCGAGATGGCGAGGCCGAGCCCGGTGCCGCCGTAGCGCCGCTGCACCGACGCGTGGGCCTGCTCGAACCGGCCGAACAGGCGCGGCAGGACGTCGCTCGGGATGCCGATCCCCGTGTCGGCGACCTCGAAGCGCAGCTTCGCGGTGCTCTTGTCGTTGCCGATGGGCTGGACCGAGACGTCGACGGAGCCGCGGGACGTGAACTTGACGGCGTTGCTCAGCAGGTTGAGGAGGATCTGGCGCAAGCGCCCGACGTCGCCGATCAGACGCTCGGGGATGCTGCTGTCGATCCGCGTCGACAAGGCGAGGCCCTTCTCGCGGGCCTGGACGCTGACGAGCTCGACGGCGCCGTTGACGGCGTCCACCACGTCGAGCGGCATCGACTCGATCTCGATGCGGTCCGCGTCGAGCTTCGAGAAGTCGAGGATGTCGTTGATCAAGGTGAGCAGCGCATCCGCGGATTCGCGGATGGTCTGGATGTACCGGCGCTGCTCGCCGTCGAGCGCGGTGTCCGTCAGCAGGCCGAGCATGCCGATGATGCCGTTCATCGGCGTGCGGATCTCGTGGCTCACCGTGGCGATGAACTCCGACTTCGCGGTGTTGGCGGAGTCGGCGGCCTCCTTCGATCTGTTGAGGGCGTACTCGGCCTCGCGCTCGTCCGTCACGTCGCGGTAGAGGGTGACGAAGCCGCCGTCGGGCATCGCGTTGCGGCGCAGCTGGATGATGCGCCCGTCGGGCCGGCGGCGCTCGAGCACGGTCCTTCCCGTCGACCAGTTCTCGTCGAGCCGGCGGGCCGCCTCCGCTTGCGGGTCGTCGACGGCGCCGAACTCGCCATGCGCCGCCTGGTGCGCCAGGATCGCGAGCAGCGGCGTTCCCTGGCGCGCCAGCTCGGCGGGCACGCCGGCGAGCTCCAGGAAGTTGCGGTTCCATGCGGCGAGCTTGCGCTCGCCGTCGAACACGCTGATGCCCTCGCTCATATGCTCGAGCGTCGTCTCCAGCAGCGACGACTTGCGCACCAGCTCGAGCTCGCGCTCCTTGATCTCCGTGATGTCCGTGCGGAAGCCGACGATGCCGCCGTCCGCCGTCCGGCGCTCGTCGATCCGGAGCCAGCGCCCGTTGCTGAGCGGTTGAACGATCGGGCCTGTCGGGTTGAGGTGCCGGGCCAGGCGCTCGGCGATCCAATCGTCCACGCGCCCGACCGCTTCCATGAACTCGCCCTGCTCGGCGCCGTAGCGCAGCACGTCGACGAAGCGGGCGCCGACGAAGATGGCGGGCGCGGATCCGGCGTAGACGCGCCTGTAGTTCTCGTTGCAGGCGACCAGCCTGTCGTCCGCGTCGTACAGGCAGAACGCTTCCGGTATCGTCTCGATCGCGACGCGGAGCTGCTCCTCGGCCGCGCGCGCCCGCTGCTCGCTGTCGCGGATCGACGCCGTCTGGGCAGCCACCCTGGCCTCGAGGCCCGCCAGGAGGCGCGTCAGCCTCTCGTTGGCGCCGTACAGCTCGCGCGCCTTCTCCTCGAGCAGCCGCTCCGCCTCCTTGCGGGCCGTGCGCTCGCGCTCCACGCGCCGCTCCGCTGAGGCTTCCGGCGTAGCCGCCGCCGTGGCCTCTGGCGAAGCGCCGGGCGGTCGCTCGGACGGGCGGCTCGGCTCGGTCATGCGGCTAGCCGGGTCAGGACGAAACGCCGCCGCCGGGCTCCGTCCTGCTCCTCCTCGCGGATCTCCGCGCGCTCGCCGTAGTGCGCGAGGCATCCTTCGATGAGCCCGCGCGCCAGGTCGGCGAACGGACGTTCCGACGCGTAGTCCACCACCAGAATGTCGCTCCCCCGCCGCTCGCAGACGATGCTCGGCAGCTCGGCAGAAGGATACAGCATGCGGACATCCCGATGGATAATCGATTCGACCTGGACAAGGCACTCGAACGCAGAGCCGGGCAAGATGCTGGTCTTCCGCGCCGCTAGCCTGGCGAACAGCGCCCGGCCGAAATCGCGTTGGATCTCGCCTGCCGAGCGGCCGGTCTGGGCGGCCATGGCGCCGACCAGGGCGATGAGCTCGGCATGGTGGTAGTCGCCGACCGCCGTGTAGGAGCCGCCGCTGCGAGGGCACGCGCGCTCGATGATCCGGTCTGCCATGTCGGTGCCGTGAGCCCGCTCGACGTGCTCCACGAGCTCGGTGAAGACGATGCCTTTCATGACCCTTGCTCCTTCTCGGTCGTCGGCTGCCGGGCCGGCCGCTAGGCGGCGGCCGCCATGCTGGAGGCGGGGATCGAGCGCAAGAGCCGGCTCAGCCCGTCGCGCAGGCCGGTCTCGGCGACGATGCCGAGGCAGGATTGGGCCGCCGAGGGATTGCCGACGGAGACGCTGATGTCGCCCGTGCGCGTCGGCCCGTAAGCGACGAGGAGCCGGCGCCCGACCAAGCCGGCAATGGCCTCGGCCAGCGCGATGATCGAGGTGGGCCGGCCGGTGCAGACGTTGAGCACGCGCCCGCGCGAATCCGCCTGGCTCATGCCCGCGACGAGGAAGCGGACGACGTCGCCGACAAAGACGAAGTCGCGCACCTGCGAGCCGTCGCCGTGGACGGTGATGCCCTCGCCGCGCGCCAGGCGGTCGGCGAAGACGGAGATGACGCCGGAGTAAGGCGAGCGCGGATCCTGGCGCGGGCCGTACACGTTGAAGAAGCGCAACCCGACGCTGCGCAGCCCGTTGGCGACGCCGCCGACGCGGGCATGCAGCTCGCAGCCGAGCTTGTCCGCGCCGTAGGCCGAGAGCGGCCGCGTCGGGTGATCCTCCTTGATCGGCAGCGCCCTGGGCTCGCCGTAGACGGCCGCGGACGATGCGTAGACCACCGGAACGCCGCGGCGGGCAGCAGCCTCCATGATCCCGACCGAGGCGGACAGGTTGACGGCATGGCTCTCCCGCCAGGCGTCGGTGCAGCGCTGGACCGAGGCGACCGCCGCAAGGTGGAAGCACCCGTCGACATGGCCCATCAGGCGCTCCACCAGCGCTTGGTCGCGGATGTCGCCGACCTCGAGCCTGGCGCCGGGGCTGAGGTTCTCGCGCTTGCCGCTCGACAGGTCGTCGAGCACGACGACGGCGTCGCCGCGCCGCATCAATGACTCGACGAGATGCGAGCCGATGAAGCCGCAGCCGCCGGTGACGAGATAGCGCGCCATGGAGAACCTCCGCATCGATTGCCTGCGGCCTTGAGCGGCCGCGCTTCGTCAGTGCAATGGCGCTGCCGGACGGCGGCGCGCGCCGGCAATCGCTGGAGATCTGCGGCGTTCGCGGTCTGAGCCCCCGGCCCGCATGCCGCATCCGCTCGCAGCGCGCGTCGCATTCTGCAAAGCGGACCGGGAATGACGCGCCGGACGCCCCGGGGAGGGCAGGGATTCGGCGCGACGGTGCGGGCACGCGACTTGCGACAGCGGCTGCACCCTTCGCCCCAGGAGAGCCGGCCATGCATGCCAGCAACTTGCCCGAGATCGTCCTGTTCCTCGACGCCAGCCGCGTCGGCGGGATCGAGACCCATGTCATCGGACTGGCCGGTGCGCTCACGCGCGCCGGCGCCGCGTGCGAGGTCGCGCTGTGGCGGACACCCGGGCCCGGCGCGCTGCGTAGCCGGCTCGACGCCGCGGGCATCCGGTGGTCCGGGCTCGACGGGATCGGCGGCCTCGTCGAGCGGCTGCGGCGACGGCCGATGCTCCTGCACACGCACGGCTACAAGGCCGGGATCGTCGGCCGGCTGGCGGCGCGCATCGCCGGCGTTCCCGTCGTCTCGTCCTTCCACAACGGCGACCTCGGGGAAGGGCGCGTGCGGCTCTACACGGCGCTCGATCGGCTGACCGCCGGCCTGGCGCCGAGCATCGCCGTCGCCTCGACCATCGCCCGCAGCCTGCCGGCGCCCGCAGCCGTCGTGCCCAATTTCATCGACGTGCCGCCGGCGCCGCCGCCGCTCAGCCTGGAGCCGCGGCTCGTCCTCTTCGCCGGGCGCATGGTCGCGGACAAGGGCGCCGACCTCTTCTGCGCGCTCGCAGAGCGCCGGCCGAAGCTGCGCTTCGTCGCGTGCGGCGACGGCCCGGACGCCCCGGCGCTGATGGCGCGGCACGGCGCGCGAGTCAGCTTCCTCGGGCACGTCGCGGACCTGAAGCCGTTCTGGCGCGACACGGCGGTGCTGGTGATGCCGTCGCGGCGCGAGGGATTGCCGATGGTGGCGCTCGAGGCGATGGCGCACGGCGTGCCGGTCGCCGCTTTCGCCGTCGGCGACCTGCCCGAGGTCGTCGAGCATGACAGCACGGGATGGCTCGCCGAGCCGGGCGACATGGACGCGCTCGACGCGGCGATCGCGTCCGCGGCTGGCCTCTCCGCAGCGCGCCGCGCGAGCATCGTGGTGGCAGCCCGCAGCCGGGTGCTGCGCCGGTTCTCGACCCAGGCCGTGCTGCCGCAGCTCCTGGCCGTCTATCGCGGCGCCTTGGTGCCGGCGGCGGCCGAGCCCGCGCTGGCGCTGCCGTGAGCCCGCGCTTGCCGGATGCGGTCGTCGCGGCGCTTGTCGGCGGCATCCTCAACGGCGCGGTGCGCGACGGCGTGGAGGCCATTGCCGCCGAGGGGGCCGTCGGCGCGCTCGCGATCGGGGCTGGGACGAGCTGGCTCGCCTGGGTCGGCTTCGCCGCGGCGGTGGTCGCGGTCGCGCGATCCCTAGCCCCGGTCGCGGCCCTGCCGTGGATCGCCGCAGCTGCGGCGGTTGCCATGGTCGTGCCGAGCAGCACCGTGTCCTGGTTGGCGACGGCTGTCGCAGCGGGCGCGCTCGCAGCCGCGCAAGCCGCGCGCTCGCGGCCGGCCTGCCTGGCCGCTCTCGCCGTGGCCGCGCTGTCGCTTCGCGAGGCGGCGGCCCCCCTGGCGCTCAAGATCCTGGCGGCGCAGGTTCTCGCATTCGATGCGGCGCTCGCCGTTGCCCTCCTGGACGGCGCGCGCCTGCTCGGTGTCCTGGCGGAGGAGGTCGCGCGCAGCGGCAACGTCTTGGCTGTCGCGCGCGACGGACTGCCGCTGCGCCAGATCGTCGTGCTGCGCGAATGCTCGAGCTTCGGCAACCTGACCTTGGTCCTCTCCTGCTTCGCCGCATTCGTCCTCGCGGGATGGGGGCCGGCCGTTCGCTCGCGCGGCGCCTACGTTGCCCGCGCGGCCGCACTGGCAGCGGCGGTCGTGGCGCTCAACACGCTGCGCATCGCGGCCATGGCGGCCGATCTGCGCGCCTATGGCTGGCTGCACGGCAGCGTCGGGCTCGGAGCCTTCGAGACCGTTCTGGTGTGCGCGCTGCTCGCCGCCCTCGTCGGCGGACCCGCAGCGCCGGCGCGGGAGCGACGCCCATGAGCCGTCTGCATCGCGCCCTGCTCGCCGCGGTGGCCGTCGCCTGCCTGGTCGGGGTCGCGGCCAAGTCCCTGCGCTACGGCTGCCGCCCGGCCGATCTCGACCAAGCGCTGCGCGTCTCGGCGGCGGCATTCATGGCCGAGCGCGGCTTCCGCGCGGCCGGCCGCGTGAGAGTGACGGCGGGGCAGCTGTTCGCCGCCGATGTCTATGTGTCCGACCGGAGCTGTCGCAGCCGGTTGAGCATCGCCGTCCTCGGCGATTCCGCGGAGGGCGAGCGTCTGAATCGCGAGGATCAGCAGGCGCCCGGCGGCAGGTCGATGCTCGTCCGGCTCGGCGGGCAAGCGGGCGGCGCTGCGGGAGCGCTCGATCGGGCGCTGGCAGGCATGAGCCTCGCTCCGGCGCGCAACGTGCCGGCGACCCTCGCGGTGGCCTGGACGAGCGTCTGCGTCGATCCGCGCGACTGGAACTGGGATGCGCTCGTCCTGCGGCGCATCTGGGCGGCCCCCGTGGCCGCCCCGGCACTGGCGCCGCTGTGTCAGGCACTTGCACGCATAGGAGACTGAGATGACCCATCGAAAGCGACTGCGACCGGCGCTGCTCGCGCTGGCCGCGCTGCCGCTGGCCTCGCCGGCGCTGGCTGACAGCAGCGGCTACGTGACGATCAAGAGCGGCACGATCGAGTCCTCGATCCTGCAGAGCGTCGCGGCCAACCTGCCCGAGAGCAGGGCAGTCGGCGCGGCCTTCCTGAACCCGGCCTATGACCCGAACCTGCGCATCTCCGAGGCGGCGCACGTCTCGGCGAGCTTCATCAGCGAGGGGGCGGGCTATCGCAACAGTCTGGGCTACTTCACCTTCGGCGAGTCGACCTTCGCCAACCTGAGCCGGGGCGCGATCGACGCGAACCGAGACGGCGTCGTCTCGTTGAAGGAGCTCGGCAACCTTTCGGGCGTGACCACGGGCTGGCTGTTCCAGAACGCGTCCGCCGCGGGCAGCGGCGGATCGCTGAAGGCAGGCGACGCCGTCACGCTCAACGGCGGCAAACCGCTGGCCGCGGGCACTCGCGTCGGCTTCTTCCTCGTCCAGGACGGCTGGACGGGCTCCGGCGTGACGTCGGGCGCGTACAACGGCAACGCCAACGTCTTCTACACCGTGGACATGCTGAACCCCGAGAATGCGCAGACCGCGACCGCCGGCGGCTACGACGTGTCGCCTTACGCGCGGC
>JAEULF010000300.1 GCA_016793965.1 Alphaproteobacteria bacterium
AGGTCGTAGCCGCGGCGGCCGGCCCAGGCGACGAGATCGTGCACCTCGCCGTCGTTGACGCCCTTCAGCGCGACGCAGTTGATCTTGACCTGAAGGCCCGCCGCGTCGGCCGCGGCGAGTCCCTCCATCACCTGGTCGAGCTTGCCCCACCGCGTGATCGCCGCGAACTTCGGGGCGTCGAGCGTGTCGAGCGAGACGTTGATCCGGCGCACGCCGGCATCCTTCAGCTCCGCCGCCATCTTGGGAAGCTGGCTGCCGTTCGTCGTGACCGTCAGCTCGTCGAGCGCGCCGCTCTTCAGGTGCCGGCCGAGCGCGCGGAACAGCCAGAGGATGTTGCGCCTGACCAGCGGCTCGCCGCCGGTGAGCCGGAGCTTGCGCACGCCGCGACGCACGAAGGCCGAGCAGAGCCGGTCGAGCTCCTCCAGCGTCAGGATCTCCGCCTTCGGCAGGAAGGCCATGTCCTCCGACATGCAGTAGACGCAGCGGAAGTCGCAGCGGTCGGTCACCGAGACGCGCAGATAGGAGATGGCGCGACCATAGGGGTCGACCATGGACTTGGCTTCGCGCTGCGGACGGGTCTCGTCGAGCATGGCGGCGGCAGCCTGGGCTGGTGGGCGGCGCCGTTCAGGCGCTCGTGCCCCCATCAATTGGAGCGGTTCGCCGCAAAACGCAAGCGCAGGGCGCGTTTCCCTGGGCTTCGGCCGCCCTCAGCCGCGCGTCAGCGCAGAGCTCGAGCCGGGTTGGACGTGGAACGTGATGAACGAGGCGAACTCGCCGCCGTAGTCGATCAGGAAGGCCGAGGCCAGGATGTCGAGCCGGCGGCCGTCCGCCGTCATCGTCCTCAGCGGGTAGTCGACCACCTTCTTGTCGGTCACCAGGCGCTCGACCAGGACGTTGCGCTCTTTCGGGTCGGCATAGAAGTCGCCGGTGCGGCGCTGCTTGGCCTGCTCGCGGCCGACCTCGAACAGCCGGCAGCAGGTCTCGTTGACGGCCATGATCGCGCCGTCGGAGATGCGCGCGACGGCCACAGGGACCGGCAGGACCTCCAGGATCGAATCAATGCGCTCGCGCGAGAAGCCGAGCGCACGGCTCAACGCCACGTGCTCGTCGATCGGGAAATAGAGCGCCAAGGAGTACTTCTTGCCGGACTGCGGGTCCTCGTACCAGGAGGTGAAGGCATGCCCCCAGATGCCCGACCCATCGGCGCGGCGCAGGTGGCGCTGGAACTCCCGGACCGGCCGCGCCCCGCGCAGCACAGATTCGCGATGCACCATCGCGTCGACCTGGCTGTCGGGCATCAGCAGCGAGAAGAAACTGACGCCCTTGAGGCTCGCGGGCTCCGCCTGAAGGAGCCGCTCGAAGGCGCGATTGGCGTAGACCACGGTGCCGCGGTCGACGTCGACCAGCAGCACGTTGAGCGTCGCTTCCTCGAGGAGGGCGCGCGTGCTCAGGCCGGGCGCCTCGCGCTGGCGCCCAGCGTCCGCAGGGGACGTCAGCTCGCTCGGGCCCGTGAAGCGCTGGCACAGCGCCAGCCAGCCGCCGGCGCCCTGCGCCAGGGCGACGCGCCACCCGCCTTGCTTGTCGCCGGGCCAGGAGGCCTCGCGCAGGACCAGCTCCCCGCTGGGAATTTGTCCCTGCGTGCCGCCGAGGATCGCGTCGAAGAGCGGCGGGGGCAGGATGACGGCTGCGGGAACGGGATACGTCGTCGTCGCCGCGATCTCGAAGGCTGCGCGCGCCGCCGCGTTCGCCGCATGGACATGCACGACGTCGCCGCGGATCTCCAGCGCAAGCGCGGGAGCGGCGACGGCATCGACCACCGTCGAGCGCAGCTGGTGCGGGCCTGCTGGCGCGTGCGACACGCTGATGACCTCCCTGGTCGAGTACATATAGCAGTAAGGGCGGTCTCTAGCAGCCTCCAACTCTGGGAAGGTTTGTCGATTCCCATAGGGAATCTCGGGGCTTGCTTTCGTGATACTTCAGAACAATGCTTGCCGTCATGGGAAGCTACCTTGTTCAACCGGATCCGACCGACCCGCGCCTGACGCGCCGCGTTCGCGGCATCGACCAGGACGGCAAGCCCGTCGAGACCGCGGTCACCGTCGAGCGGCCGCTGACGCTCTTCCTGAACGGCCAGGAGATCGTCACGATGATGACGATCGGCGACTTCCCGGACTACCTCGCCGTCGGCTACCTCCTGAACCAGAACATGCTGCTGCCCGACGACGAGATCGCCGGCGTGGACTACGACGAGGAGCTCGACACCGTGGTCGTGCGCACGGCGCGCGCCACGAACTACGAAGCGAAGCTCAAGAAGAAGATCAGGACTTCGGGCTGCGCCCAGGGCACGGTGTTCGGCGACCTGATGGAGAAGATCGAGGGCATCAAGCTGCCGCAGGCCGAGCTGCGCACGTCCTGGATCTACGCGCTCTCGAAGAAGATCAACCTGACGCCGAGCCTCTACCTCGAGGCCGGCGCGATCCATGGCTGCGTGCTCTGCGCGGGCGACGAGCCGCTGATCTACATGGAGGACGTCGGGAGGCACAACGCGATCGACAAGATCGCCGGCTACATGTTCATGCACAAGGTCCGGCCGGAAGGAAAGATCTTCTACACGACCGGCCGGCTGACGTCGGAGATGGTGATCAAGACGGTGCAGATGCAGATTCCCATCCTGATCTCGCGCTCCGGATTCACCTCCTGGGGCGTCGAGCTGGCGCGCCAGGCCGGCTTGACGCTCGTTGGCCGCGCCAAGGGCAAGCGCTTCGTGGCCTTGGCTGGCGAGGAGCGGATCGTGTTCGACTCCGACCTCGCGCTGATCGAGGACGAACCGTCGCGCTTCCGCCGCAAGTCGAGCCTCGCCGGCGTCGAGGACTGAGGCCATGGCAGGACCCATCGTCGCCGGCATCCTCCTGGCCGGCGGCCTGTCGCGCCGCATGGGCGGCGGCGACAAGTGCATGCGCCCTCTGGCCGGTCGCCCGATCCTCGCGCATGTCGTCGAGCGCGTGCGGCCGCAGGTCCGGGCGCTCGCCCTCAATGCGAACGGCGACGCCGCGCGTTTCGCCGCCTTCGGCTTGCCGGTCGTGGCGGACACGGTGCCGGACTTCGCCGGGCCGCTCGCCGGCGTGCTGGCCGGGCTCGACTGGGCGCGCGCCTGCGTGCCCGGCGCCGCGTTCGTGCTGAGCGTTCCGACCGACGGGCCGTTCGTGCCGCGCGACCTCGCATCCCGGCTGCTCGCGGCCGTCCTGGCCGAGGGCGCCGACATGGCCTGCGCGGCGTCGGACGGCCAATCCCATCCCGTGATCGGCCTGTGGCCGGTTCGCCTTGCCGACGCGCTGCGCGACGCCATGACGCGCGAGGCCGTCCGCAAGGTCGATGTCTGGACCGCCCGCCACCGCCTGGCGACGGTACCGTGGGATCTGGCCGCGACGCCGCTCGGCCGGATCGATCCGTTCTTCAACGCCAACCGCCCGGAGGACCTTGCGGAAGCCGAGCGCCTGGCCGGAGCGATGCCGTGAGGGACAGGCGGTGAGGGGCCGACGATGAGCGAGGAGGGGCGTCGCGGCGGCATCCGCGTCACCGGTCGGATCGTGCTCGACCCGGACGAGATCCGGGAAACCTTCGTGCGCGCCTCGGGGCCGGGCGGGCAGCACGTCAACAAGGTCTCGTCGGCGGTCGAGCTGCGCTTCGACGTCCGCCGCTCGCCCTCGCTGCCCGAGGACGTGCGCTCCCGCCTGGTCCAGCTGGCGGGCCAGCGCATCACCCAGGACGGCATCCTGATCGTCGAGGCGCAAGGCCACCGCTCGCAGCTGCGCAACCGCGAGGAGGCGCTGGCGAAGCTGGTCGAGCTCATCAGGCGCGCCTCGGTGCCGCCCGTGCCGCGCCGGCCGACGAAGCCGACGCTCGGCAGCAAGCGCCGCCGGCTCGAGGGCAAGACCCGGCGCGCCCAGATCAAGCGCGGGCGCAGCGACAGGGGCGAGTGATGCCGGCGAGCGCGACCGCCCGTCCCGGCTGGGGCGCGCCGATCGCGGCGGCGCCGTCAGATCCAGCGCCGGACCGAGGCCTTGTAGGCCCGATAGGCGTCGCCGAACTTGGCCTCAAGGTAGCGCTCCTCGCGCCCGACCACGCCGTAGCGCATCACAGCCAAGACGGCCGGAAGCAGCGCGACCGTCCAGGGACTCGCCAGGACGAGGGCGAGGCCGAGATAGGCGAGGGTCAAGGCGACGTAGATGGGATTGCGCGACCAGCGGTAGAGCCCGTCCACCACCAGCGCCGTGGCCGGCCGATGGGTCGGCAGGTTGGTGCCGGCGCGCGTGAACTGCCGAAAGGCCGTCGCGACGACCGCCAGGCCTGCGAGGAGGCAGGCGCCGCCGACCGCATGGCGCAGGGGCTGCCCGAGCCAGCCGAGGCTCGCCTGCCAAGGCACCGCACGGTCGAGCAGCAGGCCGAGCCCCAGGGCCGCCAGATAGATGATCGGCGGATGGGCGACGACGCCGGGGTTGTCCTTCGCGCGGGAGATGCTTGAATCGTTCATGCGCGGCCTCGGAGAAGGTCTTGGCTTGCGACCACGGCCGCATCGTAGCATCGGTGGTCGGTCAAGCGGGGAGGGGATCATGGCGGATGCGAAGGTGCTGGCAGCGGCTCTGGCCGCGGCCCGTCGCGCGGGCAAGCTCGCCTGCGGCGACCCGGTCCCCGACGGCATGCTGCCGACGACTTTCGACGAGGCCTATCGGGCGCAGGAGATCGCCGTCGCGCTCATGAAGGAGCCGATCGCCGGCTACAAGATCGGCGGCACCTCCGTCGCCATCCAGAAGGAGATGAAGCTCGACGGCCCGTTCCGCGGCGCCATGCTGGCGCCGCGCTGCCACAAGGACGGCGCCGTGGTGCCGGCGCCCGAGGGGCTGCTCGGGGTCGAGACGGAGTTCGCCTTCCGCCTGTCGCGCGACCTGCCGCCGCGCGAGCGGCCCTACGGCCGCGACGACGTCGTGGCGGTCGTCGAGACCATGCATCCCGCCTTCGAGATCGTCGGCCAGCGCCTGCCCTGGTCGCAGTTCACCAACGCCAAGGCGAGCGTTGCCGACTTCGCGCTCAACGTCGCCTTCGTCTACGGCGTCGCCGCGCCGCAATCCTGGCGCACGTCCGACCTCGCTGCTGCCGAGGTCCGCCTGCTGGTCGGCGGCAAGGAGGAGAAGCGCGGCACGGGCGCTGCCGTGCTCGGCAACCCGCTCAACGTGCTGGCCTGGATCGCCGAGTTCCAGCGCACGCGCGACGGGCTCAAGGCCGGCCAATGGATCTCGACGGGCACCTGCACGGGGTGGACGCGCATTCCCGTCGGCGTCGAAGCGGTCGCGGAGTTCGGGCCCTGGGGACGGGTCGGCGTCACCTTCATGCGGCCGTGAAGGCCCCGGCGCGCCTCTCCATGCCCTGACGCATCGCCATGGATCGCGAGCGGCCCTGTCAGTCGAACGCGGTCGGGCGGCCCGGCTCGTCGAGATGGCGGAAGCACTCGTCGAGCAGCGCCTCGTTGGTGCGGTTGCGCGACAGCGGCGGGATCTCATGGCGCGCGAAGAACCCGACCTCCAGGATCTCGTGGTCCGGGCTCGCCTCGCCGCCGGTGATGTCGCACAGGAACGTCACCTTGAAGGCATGCACGAGGGCCAGCGGCGGCGTGCCGCCGGTGCGGTTGCAGTCGCGCACCGCGATCACCTTGCGCGCCTTGGCCGTGAAGCCGGATTCCTCGGCGACCTCCCGCTCGGCGGCCTCGGCCGGACCGTCGCCGACGTCGGCCCAGCCGCCGGGAAGGCACCATCTCTCGTCCGACCGCTCGCGCACCATCAGGATGCGCCCGTCGCGGAAGCAGGCCGCTCGCACGTCGACCTTCGGCGTGGCGTAGCCCGGCTGGATGCGGGTCCAGGCATCGATCGTCGCCGGCGCCTCGCCGGTGTGCGCGGCGAGGATCTCGACGGCGAGCTGTTGGAGCTGCTGGTAGCGGTCGCGGTCGAACTGGCTGTCGGCATAGGTCAGGCCGTTCTGGGCGATCGCCTGGATGCGGCGCGCCCAGTGCAGCCAGTCCGGGATCCCTTCCATCGACGCTACGTCTCGATCGGG